>JALXAI010000233.1 GCA_026992215.1 Desulfobacterales bacterium
CGGTATCTTCGTGAGAGTCCGACACGAACAGGGATCCTCGCGAGCCATGGAATGACTGCGGATCTCCAGGAGTTAGGGAATATAAAGGCAACGGAAAAGAGATGCTCCTTAACCAGGCGCGAGATGTATAACAGGCCTTTCAATCCCGCGTGTTTATTGTTTCTGTCATACGGGATGATACCATCGGGGATCCCTGAGAGGGAGTAAATTTCGCAAACCCACGGGACAGCCAGAACGTGGATCTCGCTTCGGGGAAAGGCGCGTCTTATGCCCTTTAGAGCAGGGAGACTCATAACTGCGTCTCCAATCCAGTTCGGACTGTAGACAAGGATTTTTTCGCCGCCGGTCTTCATCTCCTGTTGACACCTGGTGCTTCGGGAATCCTTATAGATATTGAGATACTAAAAAGGGATGTACCCATCCGGACACATCCCTGCTGGCTGGTTTTAACGATTTTATTACTTGCCTGATCTCAGCTCAAATGGCCAACCTACAACACCACCTTCGATGAAACAAACGTTATCAAAACCTTTCTCTTCCAGTATTCGTTGCGCTTCGTATCCTCTCAAGCTTAACTTGCAAAAAGCCAGGATTTCTTTGTCTTTCGGCAACTCGGTGGCTTTCGTCCTTAGTGCTCCCAGCGGGATATGAATGACTTCGTACGGTAAACCAACCTCTTCAAATTCCCACGGAGTCCTTACGTCCAGAAGGAGCACGTTGCCCTCGTCTATCTTCTTTTTAGCGAGCAGTGGAGAAATACCTTTTGCTATCCCGTCCAGTTTGTTCTGAAGCACATGAGCTACTGTATTTATAGGATCGATGGGAGGAGAATAGGGTGGAGCATAAGCCAGGTCCAGGTAGGAAAGCTGCTCCAGGGTGGCGCCGAAAGTTATGGCAGTAACAGCGATATCAAGGCGCTTTGCAACGTCTCCCGATCCCACAATCTGGCAACCCAGCAACTTCCTGGTTTTCCTGTTCGCGATCAACTTGATGGCCAGTGGGTTAGCTCCTGGCATGTAATGAGGCTTATCAGGTCCCGTCCATAGTACCGTTTCAACATCGAGGTTCAGGTCTCTGGCCCACCTTTCGCTCAGGCCCGTTCTGCCTATGGTGTAGTCAAACGCCTTGCAAATCACGGTACCCAGCACCCCTGGAAATGGTTCCGTCAGACCCGCTATGTGGTTTGCGATCACCCTTCCTTCCTTGTTGGCCGTGGAACCCTGGGGCGTGAAAAGGGGACGTCCCATTACCGGGTGAACATAGCTGGTTGCGACACAGTCTCCTCCGGCATAAATGTCAGGGTCGGAAGTTTGACCGTACTCGTTAACGAGAATTCCTCGATTGGATGCTAAGGCTAGACCAGCGTTTTGAGCCAGTTCGTTGTTCGGCTGAACTCCAATAGCTACTATGGCCAGGTCTGCCGGATATTCGTTATCCCTGGTCTTGACGGCGGTAAGGTTTCCGTCGCTGTCCGTAACAAACTCCGTTACCGGGGAACCCATGGCCAGTTTAACCCCCTTGGCTTTCATGTGTTTGCCTGCCAGGAGCCCCATCTCTTCGTCCAGTAGCGCGGGCATCACGTAGTTAAACATTTCGATTACCGTTACCTCGATGCCGCGATCCACAAGAGCCTCCGCCATCTCGATGCCAATCAGGCCGGCGCCGACAAGCGCCACCTTTTTTATTTGCCCTTCTTTCAGTTGATCGTCGAGTTTTCGGCAGTCATTCAGTGAATGGAAATGCTGAACCCCGTTGGCTTCAATGCCCTTGATGGGTGGTCGAACAGGTTTCCCGCCAGTGGCAAGCACCAGCTTGTCATAGGGGACTTCTGTTTCGGTGCCACTGTCCACGTCCTTTACGGTGACCGTCTTTTTGTCCCGGTTTATCCCTACGACTTCTTTTCCACATTCAACGTCAACACCCTTGACGTTCTTAAAAAAACCAACGTCTCTTGTTACGCCCACGGGAGTATCGCAAAGAGCTTTTATTTCTTCAGTAACTCCTCCGATATAATAAGGCATACCACAGGCACCGTACGAAATATCTTTCCCCTTTTCGAAGATCGTAATTTTCGCGGAGGGGAGCAAACGTTTCAGCCGGCAGGCAGTTTTAGGCCCACATGCGACTCCACCCACAATAACTACACGCAATTCTTTTTCCATGGCTTACCTCCTTGTTATGTTGGTTAATCCCGCAGACCTATTCCCCTCCCTACGCCTGGGCGTGACAAAATCATATTATTGACAACAACTAATAAATCGTATCCATCGTGAAAGCAATACAAAATTCGCTAAATCTCCTCGGAAAGGAGGATGGCCTCGGCTACTTCCCTCATGGATTTACGAGAATCCATGCTCCGCTTGCGAATCCATCTGTAAGCCTCGTCTCCCTTCATGTTTCTTTTTCGCATCAGGACGTCTTTTGCCCGTTCTATCAGTTTTCGGGCCTCAAGCTCTTCCTGAATTACTTTTGTTTTGACCATCAGTTCCGTGTTGAAAATGGCCACGGCAGCCTGGTTGGCCACGGTAGTGAAAAGGTTGAGCTCGGTTTCGGTGAATTCGTGAGGAAAAGAAGTATAACAGTTGATCACCCCAATTACCTGTCCTCTCACGGCCATGGGAACACTCAGCATGGAAACCAGACCCATTTTTTTCGCAAGTTCCTTTTCCTTGAACCTGGGCTCTTCCAGCACATTGGGCACCATGTACGGCCTGTTATGCTTTGCCACGTACCCGACCACCCCTTCCCCCACCTTGAGCGATCTCTCGGTTAGATACTCGCTGTTTATGCTCTGGGTGGCCCTGATCCTCAGGGTCTGGGTCTTTTCATCCACGAGCCATAACGAACAGACCTTCGAATGCATAACCTCGGCGGTTACGATTACAATCAAGCGCAGTATGTCCTCGATGTACCGATCGGAAGTAATTGCCTGGCTGATCAGGGTAAGTGCTTCTATTGTCTTGTCGTAAGAATTGGTATCCATGTCAGCGCCTGGTTTATACTCTTTTGGGTGCTGGTTTCGGGTTTTTTCTATGCACGCTTTATACATATGTTTAATATCACGACACCACAAACATGCCAACCAGGTTTTTATTAAAAGGGAGCGGGTAACTTCCGGGCGTAGATAAATGTAATCGAACGGGGTCATTGGTTGCTCGCTTTTGTAAAAATCCGTCTTGATAAAATTATTCCGGCGTGAGGTGGCTTTTTCTTAATAGTGCTTGTCATCTTCGCTCGTCGCGTTTTTCGCAGGGGAGACCCGTAACCTGCCCTGGGTGACATAAGTATTTTGTAGCAACAGGAAAAAACTTTTTCTTGACCAAAGCCGATTAGTAAACTAAGATACGGTTGTAAAAGCGGGTGAAGTGAGTATATTCTGCGAGAACACCGGGAAAGGAGAAGAAGGTAGTTGGACGACTCGTCGAAGCAATCGTACACATGGCGAGAAATTAAGAATACGTCAAGGGGCGTGCCCGAGGGTGGCACATGCACGCGGGCGGGAAGTGACCTGCTTCGCCTGAAGCTACCGCTTGGATTCGGAAATTGAATCAACGAGAGAAGCATCTATGAATAGAGGCAGCCCCGGATTTTTGATCCGGGTTTTTTTTGCCTTAAAAAACTCTGCGAAAGGGGGTGGTTAAAATGAAGGTAATCATGTTTAAAGGCCGTAACAGGCTGGAAGCCAAGAAAAAGGCCTTTAACTACTGGCTGGCTAATAAGGAGAATTTCAACGTGTCCATGAAGGAATTCTTGCAAAAGTGTACCATGGCCTCGGACGGAAAAGTTATCTACTACAAGGAGTAAGCAAAAGATGGAAGATGACAGTAACTCGTTAGGCTTAAAAAAAGAGGTTGAAACCCCAGTCTGTTTCAACCTCTTTTTTTTATCGAAACAATAATTAACTCTCAGACACCTTCCTGCGTTTTAAGTTCAATCCTGTCCTCTTTGTCCCCGTCTTTCCAGAACACGTCAACATGTTCGTTCAGCTTTGTATTGATGGTGATTCCAACATACTGGGCACAAATGGGAAGCTCTCTGTGACCTCGGTCCACAAGCACCGCAAGTTCTATTCTCCTGGGACGACCAAAATCGGTTAGGGCGTCAAGGGCCGCCCTAACGGTTCTGCCGGTAAAAAGAACATCATCCACGAGGATAATATTCTTGTCGTCTATGGAAAAAGGCAGGTTGGTATCTCTTACCACCGGCTTGGTTCCGATTCTTGTCCAATCATCACGGTACAGATTTATATCCAGCGTGCCCGTTTGAACCCTGAAAGGCCCAAGGGCTTCGAGCTTTTTCCTGATGCGGTCAGCCAGTTCCACCCCTCCCTTCTGTATTCCTACTATAACAAGGTCTCCGTGGCTTCTGTGGCTCCCGGCAATCTTTGCTACCATATCGTTGATGATTTTTTCTACTTCGTCGTTTCTCAAGATAACTTTTCTTTCAGACATGTCCGATCTCTGGTAATCCCGGCAATTTCCGGTAATTTATTGTTGTTCATTCGGGTTCGGAAAATAACCTTAATAATATCAAGACATAGCCGTGTCAATCCAATTTTTCCGCAGAGATATTCCTTTTCCCGTGCCCAATATCTTTACGTGCTCCAGGGCAGCCTGTAATCAAGGAACCTTGAAATGTACTCGCTGACGTGTTGTTCGCAGGCAAATTCGAGGAGCTTTTTGAGGTTTACCACGTCCTGCCTGTTATACTCGAGCAACAATTCAAGAGACCGATTATCGCCACGCCTGTACCTTTCCCAGAGCCACACGGCTTCCCACCCCGAAAATCCCTGTACCATGGAAGGTCTTTCGAGTCCGAGTTCTTTTTCGATCGACTTAAGGCCTCCGCGGTAACCTAGGTCAGCCATAACGTACCTGAGATCTATATGTGCTCCACGGGGTTCGAAGTGGCGAAAATAATATCGTATGAAAGGCAGGTCAAAAGTGGAACCATTGAAGGTTACTACAAGCTTGTAACGATATATTTCGTTTTCAAATTCTTCGAGATTTATGCCGTTTACAAATTGTTTGAATTCCCGACCGTTGTAAGTACCGATAACGGTTATTTCATTTTCCCACGTACTTGTCCCGGTGGTTTCTATGTCAAGAAAAACGCAGCTGTCCATAAAATCAGGGTAAATTCTCCATCGTTCACGGGCAGGTAAAAGATCCTGGAAATACTCAGGATTTGTCTTGTTTTTTAAGGTGTTTTCGAGGGCTTCTGTTATCTTCCGGTACCTGTCGCCTTTTTTCCCTCCGGCTTCCAGGTACTCCGATAGATGCTGCCAGGTATGGATTCCTTTTTGCCAGTATTTTTGCTCGGTTTTCCTGCCAACGTAAGGCAGGTGAATAAAGGTGTGGTTAAGCATTTATTCCGGCAAATTCCTCAAGACCAGTTTTATCAGCCTGGACAGGGCCTCTCCCGCCTTTTCGGCGTTGGCGATTACGAGCTCAATTGGTGCCGGCTTGTAGTTGTCAGGTAAGTTAACGTTGGTAATTACCGATATTCCGAGAACCCTCATGCCCATGTGAACCGCAGTTATTACTTCCATTATTGTTGACATGCCGACTGCGTCAGCTCCTATCATGCGCAGAAACCTGGTCTCGGCAGCGGTTTCCATGCTCGGGCCGGCAACCCCCACGAAGACACCCCTGTGAAGGCGGATGGCATTTTCCAGTGCCACGTTTTCCGCAATTTCAATAAGCTCGCGATCGTACGGTTCGGTCATGTCCGGAAACCTGGGGCCGAGTTCGTCAAGATTCGGGCCTCTCAGTGGATTAAACCCGGTAAGGTTAATGTGATCGCTGATCACCATTAGTTCACTTGGCCTGTACAAGGGATTAAGACCACCCGCTGCGTTGGACGTTATCAGCATTTTTGCGCCGACTTTATTGACAACCCTGATTGGGAACGCAATTTCCCATGGCTCATAACCTTCGTAAAGATGAAATCTGCCCTGGAGTCCCACTATCGCTCGATCTTCCAGGGTTCCAAAAAGGAGTTTGCCACGATGACCCTCAACGGTGGAAACAGGGAAGTTGGGAAGTTTGTCATAAGGAATCGCAACTTCAACGTTTATCTCTTCGGCAAGTCCTCCAAGGCCTGTACCCATTATAATTGCTATATCAGGTACCGGGGGATTGTAAGCGAGAATCGACTCGGTGGTTTCTTTGATCCTGGTTCTCATTTCTTCTGTGTCAAAACAAGCCATGAAACTCATCCTCTCGATGTTAATTATTGAAGGACAACTCAAGCATTTTCTTTAAAAAATTTTCGTACCCGGGGTCCGTAATTTTGAAAGTTATCCTCTGTTTTTCGCTTATGTTTACTTGCAGGTACCCGTGAGCGATCCAGTTCAGGCATTGTGAATAGAGTTCGTATTCAAGCGCAAGACCACGTTTCCGGATATCTTCGATAGTGTCCCGGGGCCATATGGGATAAATAGCCTGTCCGATAATCGGCCCCGTGTCTTCTCCTTCGTCTACAAAGTGTACGGTGACTCCTCCAAACCTGCAGCCGTAATTGAAGGTATCCCCGTAGCCGTTTACGCCGGGAAAGGCAGGTAGAAGGGCAGGGTGAATGTTGATAATCTTCCAGGCGGATAGTGCTATGTTCTTTGGCTGAACAGCACAGGCTGCTCCTCCCTGGTAATGCCTAATGAAGTAAGGAGAGAGAAGCCGCATGAAGCCTGCAAGGCAGAGGTAGTCCGGGTTGAATTTATCAATAACAGATATAAGCTCCCGTTCTGCCAGCATCATTCGGGCAAGTTTTTCTCTTAGTTCTTCTCCCCGGAGACCGGGAAAAAGACGCTGTACCTCCACAATGCGATCGAAATTTCCCGGAAGTATTTCCCAGGGAATTTCGGGCAATTGTTTCTTGCCGTACTTCTTGTAGTCAATTACTGCGGTGGGTATGTTGTGTGACCTTGCCCTATCGAGACCGTAGGCGTCCGGGTTATCGCTCACCACCGCTACGATCTCCGCATGCAACCGGCCGTCCCTGGAACGGTCAATCATTGCCTGGAGATTGGTTCCGCTTCCGGAGACGAGAACCACTAGCTTTAATCTTGGAGGAGATTTTTTGTCAAGCATTCTAGCTAGAGAAGGTTATTTTCACAATATTCTACAGCGTTTCTGAATATCTTCAGCCCCGGTGCTTCGGGATCACCAAACGGGTCTTCCCGCTTGCCGTTTTGTTTTACACGAGTCCAGTCGGGGTGGTTGGTCCAGTGGTTGTACGCTTCCGGATGTGGCATGAGGCCAAAAATACGGCCGGTTGAATCGCAGATCCCGGCGATGTCTCCCAGGGAACCATTGGGATTTTCGGGGAATCTCCCCTTTGCCGGCGTAAAATCCGATGTTGCGTACTGGATCACCACCTGGTTGCGCTCAACCAGGGTGTCTATCACATCTTGCGGTGCATAAAACTTTCCTTCACCGTGCCTGACGGGCAACTCGATTTTTTCTATACCGCTCGTAAATACGCAGGGTGATTGCTTGTTTACGACCAGGTTTACCCATTGATCCCGGAAGTTGCCGCAATCGTTCCACGTGAGTGCCACTTTTCGCTTACCGGGTTCTTCCTCGAAACCCGGGAGAAGCCCCATGTTAACCAGTACCTGGAACCCGTTGCAGATGCCTATTACCAGCTTTCCGTCGTCAAGAAACCTGTTAAAGGCGCCTCCGAGATGATGTTTTATTTTCATCGCCAGTATGACGCCGGCTCCGTGATCATCGCCAAAGGAAAACCCGCCGTCAAAAACAAAAATATGATAGTTTTCCAGGTCTTCTTCGCCCCAGAGCAAGGAATTTACGTGTACGCGCCTCGCATCCGCACCCGCTTTTTCGAAGGCGTAAGCGGTTTCCCAGTCGCAATTAAGTCCGTATCCCGTCAGTATAAGTGCTTTTACCCGTTCCATGCCCCTAATTTCTCAGCCCAGTCGTGCAAAAGGTTTCTTCCATGAATGTTTAAGATTTTCAAGCGGTTCGTTTAGAATTAACTTTCCAGTTTTATCCAATATCCTCAACACCCGCCGCGATTTCAACGTTTGTCCCACGAGACTGACCGGCAAATCTGCCATAAGACTTTCAAACTCTCCCCTCTTGTCCCGGGATACCGTAACGATAAATCGCCCGCATGACTCGGAAAATAGTATCTTTTCTGAAGTAAGACTTTCATTTGTGGGGACCCTGCCCAGGTCCAGTTCCGCGCCTACTTCTCCTGCAAAGGCGGCAAGGGCAATACTGACTCCGAGTCCTCCCCTGTTAATAGATTTGCACGATGTGACAAGTTTCTCTTCCATGGCGGCCTGGAGTGCCCTGTAAAGCGGTATGGTTTGCTGGGGGTCAAGTTTCGGGACGTTCAAACCGGTGTAGCCCAAGAAACAATAGTATTCAGAACCGCCGAGCTCATCTCCGGTGTTACCGAGAACGTATATGGCTTCACCTTCTTTCTTAAAGTCCATCGTCTGGCAGAGCCTGACGTCCTTAACTATGCCGCTGGCGGTAAATTGCATGGCAGGAAGCCCGCTTACCTTGTGTTTTTCTCCGTAACGTCCCGGAAGGTTACCATCAATGTACATGCTGTCTTTGCCTGATAGAAGCGGGATTTCATAGGCTTCGCATATGTCCCTCAGTGCCCAATTGGCTCTAACAAGCTGCGCTGCCTTGTACTTCCCGTCGGGGTTGTTTATCGGGTCGTACTGGATGTTGGGCCAGCAAAAGTTGTCAACGCCTCCGATCTTATCAAACTGGGCTCCGACTGCAATAAGGCGCCTCACAGCTTCATCGATAGTAGCAGCTATCATCCAGTAGGTGTCAATAGCACTGTATGTCGGATTAATGGCCTGGGTGAGTGCCAGCCCTCTCGTGCTTCCCAGAATCGGGCACAAAACCGCGGCATCATTTGGTACGTCTCTACGGCGTCCACCAAGGTGCTTTATTACACTGGTGCCCTGAACTTCGTGGTCGTATTGCCTGGTAATCCATTCCCTGGAACATATGTTGGGGCTGGACAAGAACTCGTGAAACAGTTTCCTGAAATCCGAGGGAGTGGATAAAACGGGCTCCGAGAGGCCTCTCTGTTCCGGTGATTTCCATTCCGCTTCGAATTCCCACTGGGGAAAACCCGCCTGGAGGAAATCGATATCAATATATGCGCATGTTTTTCCCTCGTAAGTGATGTGAAGTTTCCCGTTGGACGTGTACTTACCGATAACAGTGCTTTCAACGGCGTGTTTTTTTGAAAGCGTCTTGAAGCGCTCCCAGTTTTCCGGTTTAACTGCGACGGTCATTCGTTCCTGGGATTCGGAAACCCAGATCTCCCATTGATCCAGCCCTTCGTACTTAAGAGGAACCCTGTCAAGTTCAACATACGCGCCGCCTGAGAAACGCGCCGACTCCCCCACCGAAGAAGACAGTCCGCCTCCGCCGTTGTCGGTGATAAACTCGATGAGGCCTTCGTCGCGGGCTTCCAGCAGGAAATCGTGCATTTTCTTTTGAGTATAGGGATCTCCTATCTGGACGTGACCAGCGGGAGTATGTTCGCTGTATATTTCGCTTGACGCCGTTACCCCGTGAATACCGTCTTTGCCCACCCTTCCGCCACACATCACGATGAGATCTCCGTCCGAGGTTGTTTTTTCATGGCTTGGTTTGCCGTGGATAGTGGCTGGCATTATCCCCACCGCGGTGACGTAAACGAGACACTTCCCCAGGTAGGAAGGATGGAAGAGCAGGTTTCCGAAGGGAGTAGGGATGCCGCTTTTGTTACCGCCATCACGAACACCTTCTATTATACCATCGAGCAATCGCCTGGGATGAAGTCTGGGCTTCAGGTCACCATCGTAATCCCTCGGTCCCACGCAATACCCGTACATCCCGGCAATCAGCTTAGCTCCCTTTCCGGTACCCATGGGATCACGGTATACTCCCACGATGCCGGTGAGCGCACCGCCGTAAGCTTCGATATTTGACGGGCTGTTGTGCGTTTCACCGGTGATAACGTAGTTGTTTTCGTCATCGAATTTAGCCACTCCCGCGTTGTCCCACAGGACGGATATCACCCAGTCCTTCTTTTTCTGAAGCTCAAGAGTCGGCTTCTCGATACAGGTTTTAAAAAGGTTATCGACCACCACTTTTTCGCCCGTGGAAAGGTCCGAGTAGTGGAATTTCCCTCTAAAAGTGTTGTGGTTGCAGTGGTCGCTTCTGGCTTGAGAAATGTATTCGAGTTCAACGTCCGTGGGATAAAACAGTCCTACTTTTTTCCTGCTTTCCCGGACTTCGGGGTCAAGAAAGTACTTTCTTATTACGGGTATGTCGTTGGGGTGAAGAGCCAGGTTTCTTTCGGCGCTGAGCCTGGCGAGTTCTTCGTCGCTTTCCAGTGGAAAAACGGTGACAGTTGGTTCGCGGTTAAGAATTACCCTGGGTATAATAATACCGATACCATTTTTTTCATCCCATTTCGCCCTGGGAAAGATCTTCCACTGTTGGATGGTATCGTTTGCGAGGAGTTCTTTCGCGATCTGTTCCACGTCCTCCCGGGTTAGTTCCGGGGCATTTATCTGGTATATTTTCGAAGTGTAAACGGCTTCATCGTCGGAAAAACTGTAATCGAGATAGTCAGTTATAGCCTCCATGGCAACGCTTCCGGCGGTGTCTCTCACCCCCGGCCTGAAGCCCACCCAGATAATCCAGTCGAAATCTCTCGCCACGGGTTCGTAAGACGAGAGCTGCGTTACCGGGTTGGTAAAGATTTCTCGCCTTATGGCTTCCAGTTCATCTTTGCCAAGCCTGGCATCGATAGTGAGGACATGGATGACGCGAACTTTTTGCAGGGAGAAGTTAAAGTAGTCGCTCGCCTTTCGCAGTATCGATTCGCCTTCTGCGTCGAAGAGTTCCGGTTTCAGTGTAATTTCAAGTCTCGCAGCCATTTCTTTTTGAAAACCTGTTTCTTATGCTTCGTTCTTTTTTGCTCTTAGTTGAACGATAGCTTTATGAAGTTCGGGAATAAATCCAACCCTTTTTTCCGTTTTCTCGAGCAGTTCCAGGGCCTCGTCAAATCCCTGCCTGTACACGCTAACCGCAGCCGCTTTTACCACGTATGGGTCTTCGTGTTCCAGCAGTTTTTTCAATATGTCGAAGGCGCTCCGTGCTTTTATTTCTCCCAGAACCCTTATTAAACCCGTTTTCAGGGGATCAAACTCCGGGTTTTTAACAAAAAATTCCCGGTACAGCGGGATAAGGGTTTCCCCCTTTTCTTTCAGGTAACTACAGCACGCGGCAGTGATGTAGGAATAGCCGAACATCGATATTTCCATCATCGCCCGCCACGCCTCTTCCACGGGATACGCCGCCAGTATTTCGGGGACAAAAAGGCTCGACCACGAAAAATTTATGGTAAGGGGTAAAAGATATGGAATGGCTTCTGGGCCAATGTCCTGCAATTCTTTTATCACCGGTGCCAGGGCACTTCGCCTGCGCTCGAGCCCCTTGTCTCCTTTTTCCGGAAACTTTTTGAGGTCATCGGCCGCTTTAAGCTTTTCCACGAGCGATTTTACCTTCTTATTACCCTGCCTGGGTATTTGGGCGTCGTACGCCAGGGCTTTTAAAGAAATCCAGTATTTTTCAAGCCAGGACAGCGGAGAATAATAATGCGAATGAGATTCTTCCCCCGCTGACTGATCCCTGTGAATACCATGCTTCAGGAAAAATTCCTTTTCCTGTTTCGCGGCTTCGTAACGAGCCCTGCATATGCGTATGGCCTCGTTAAAATTTCCCAGAAATATATTTGAATGCACCTTTATATCATACAGCCGGTCATCTTCCGGGTATCTCTTTAGAAGCTTCTCTGCCAGTTCAATGGCTTTTTTGTATTCGCCGGAGGCAAGAAGGTTGAAACCTTCCTCAACCTGAGCCTTTATCTTTTCCTTTCGCTCTTTTTCAGCCTTTATCTGCTGCCATATTTCAGGGGAAATATTTTTCTTGATCTCTTCGTGTTTCGAAAGGCAGCATTTTTTGTATTTTTTCCCCGATCCGCATGGGCACGGATCATTTCGGCCAGGTTTCTTTCCCGTTAATTCTTGCTCGACTATCTGGCGGTACTGTGCCTTGAGAAAACTGTCTTTGAGTGCATCCAGTTGTCCAGGGTCCACGTTAGCGCTCTGAGCCACCGTGGAGGAATCTTCGCCCCTGAGAAGTCGCTTGAGATTATCCAGGTCTTTCTCCGTCATTCCTTTGATAGTGGAAGTTACATCATCTGTCATAACTGTATTCTCCAGGGATTGTGTTTGTTATGGAACTGGGGTTAAGGTGATTAATATAAGAAAATGTATGGTGCGTCAATTGAATAGAAGGGGGAGGCTTAATTTTTACTTTTAGCGGTTCATGGTCGAAAAAATAGCGGAAAAAAGTCAGATATTCGACTGTGATTACCGAAAAAAATTCAAAAGAGGGTGATTTGGCAACAATAAAGTTGTAAGGATATCTGGAATCAAGACCAGGTCATCAAATAGGGACCAGCGCCTTATAGGGGTAAACTGGAGCCAGACGGGGGAGGCAGAACCTCTTTTCGCAACTTGTCTTGTTTTTCATCCCGGTGGCATATAAATTGTATGCGTGAAAAGCAAGAGATATCTGCATTACAGATTTTTGTTTTTGACGGTTCTGTACAAACCTGTGTTGAAACGCTTTTTGGAAATAAAGCAATGTCCGCGTAAGGCTGACAGGGGATAATGGATGGCACTAAAAGGTGATATCAAGACTATTCCGGCATCAGATGTATTTCAGTGGTTGGGTAATAACAAGAAAACAGGTATCCTAATATTTAAAAAGAAAAAGATTCAGAAAAATTTCTTTTTTGAGCAAGGTTGTATTGTTTTTGCATCATCGAACAAGCCCATGGAAAGGCTCGGAGAGTTTCTCGTAAACATGCATGCGCTAAGTCGTCCCATCGTGGTTGAATCGCTGAAGAAGGCCAGAAAGAGCGGGATGACTTTTATTGAGTACCTGATAGAAAATGATTTTATCGAGCAATCGGAACTCGAGATTATCATCGAGAAACTTACCACCTACATTTTTACCAGTCTTCTTACCTGGAAGCATGGTTCTTTCATGTTCCTTGATGATGCTTATACCAAGGAACCGGTAAAAATAAAGTTAAGCATCAACGTTATTACGCTGATTTTGAACGGGTCCAGGGAACTGGATGAAACACTGGATACGAGAAGCCTGGAAGATAGCATTGAAATTGATATGCCTTTCGGCGATGTTGTGGTTCTTGATGAAGAGGATTGGTTTTCTTCAGATTCTTCCTTTGAGAGTTTCACGGGATGGGAAAAAGGGGAGATAGTGTGTCCGAGATGCAGAAAGACCATCTCGCTGGCCGTGCAGAATAAGCATGTTAGCGTGGAACTCCTCAGGAAGCATTATTCTCAGTGATTCTTTAAAACGAAAAGATCGTTTTTCCAGAGGTTCGTGCAGTAGAATACTTTTCCCCGGGTGCCTCGCGTTTTTGTGTGCCATCCAAAAAAGCGTTCACACCTGTTTGTTGGGGACTTTCGTTCCCTGGCGCCATAGCGGGTTTTTTCAGCGGCTCGCTTTCTCGCCGGGAGTGCTTTTCTGAGCGTACTTTTCAAGCAGTTACATTTTCCTGAAACAAAAATAGACAACTGCGTTTTTGATGGCCGTGCCGACCGGAGGTATCCCGGTTTCACGAGAAGTGTGTACCCGGGCTGAGTTTTGTTTTTTTCGCCAGGACGTGGACACGGATGGCCAGGCTCGAAGTGTCGCCGGGATATATGGCGGGCACATGGACTCAAACCCCAAAACATGCATCGGGGCGGGGTGTAATCGGTTGTCTGGCAAAGGTTGGAGAGTCGAGTATTTAAATTTTTGAAAGCGTTTCTCGTAGGAGAGACGCTCCTAACTTTCCAGGTTTCTTCTTGACATCATCGGCCTATATTGTTACGGGTATAACCCAAAATTTGCGCTTTTTTCGAGCATTACAGGAGGAAAATTGGAATGAATTTCCAGGAAGTTATTTTGGCTTTGGAGCGTTTTTGGGCCGATAGAGGTTGCGTGATTCAACAGCCGTATGATCTTGAAGTTGGAGCAGGAACTTTTAATCCGGCGACATTGCTGAGGGTACTTGGGCCTGAACCATGGAAAGTCGCTTATGTCGAACCATCAAGGAGGCCGACCGACGGGCGCTACGGTGAAAATCCCAACAGGCTGCAACATTACTATCAGTATCAGGTGATACTGAAACCATCTCCCCTCGAGGTTCAGGAAATATACCTCGATAGCTTGAAAAGTCTCGGAATTGATCCTCTGGATCACGATATCCGTTTTGTCGAGGACGACTGGGAATCACCAACGCTAGGTGCGTCAGGACTTGGCTGGGAAGTGTGGCTTGACGGCATGGAAATTACACAGTTTACGTATTTTCAACAGGCTGGAGGTGTGACCCTTGATCCCATAAGCGTGGAACTCACCTATGGCCTTGAACGAATTGCCATGTACCTGCAGGAAAAGGACAACGTTTTTGACCTTGTGTGGGTTGATAATGTTACGTATGGAGATGTTCATCACAGGGCGGAAGTCGAGTTTTCCATTTACAACTTCGAGGAAGCCAACGTTGATATGCTGTTTAAGCTTTTTGACATGTACGAGGAAGAAGGCAAGCAGCTGCTCAAAAAGGAGCTTGTATGGCCTGCCTACGATTATTGCCTCAAGTGTTCGCACGTTTTTAACTTGCTCGACGCAAGAGGCGCTATAAGCGTTGCGGAAAGAACGAACTACATTGCCCGGGTACGAAATCTTGCCCGGATGGTCGCTCATGGGTACGTGTCCCAGAGAGAAAAAATGGGACACCCGCTCCTCAACAGGGCCTTCAAAGACTAGTTCGGGTGTCAAATAGTTGACCTGGATGTAAAAGTAAGGATATGAACCAAGCTTCGATACGGAAGAAGAGGAACAAATGGGGAAGGAATTTTATTTGGAAATAGGAACTGAGGAAATACCTACCAGTTATATTGAGCCTGCGCTCGAAGCTATGCGAAATCTCGTGACAAACTACCTGGATGACCAGAGGATTGAGCATGGCGAAGCCATCATCGCAGGGACACCAAGGAGACTGTCGCTTGCGGTCAGGGATGTTGCCGAAAAACAGGAAGGCAGGACAGTGGAGATCATAGGGCCTCCGAAATCCATCGCTTTCGACGCCAACGGTAACCCGACCAAGGCTGCGGCAGGCTTTGCGAGCGCCCAGGGTGTCGACGTCGCGGACCTCGAAGTAAAGGAAACAAAGAAAGGAGAATACTTGTGTGTCGTGCGGGAAGAGGTGGGGCAGCCTACCATAAAGATCCTTCAGAAGTTTCTTCCCGGCATGATAGCAAGAATTCCGTTTCCCAAAACCATGCGATGGATGGATCTTCACGTCACCTTCGCGCGCCCGATCCACTGGATAGTGGCGATTATGGGGAGTGAAGTCATCCCTTTCACGTACGGCAATATCAAAAGTAAGAACATGTCGCGGGGCCACAGGTTCATGAGTCCCGTGGATATAGAAGTGAAGAGTTTTGATGAACACGTGGAGAAATTAAAGGAACATTTCGTTATACTTCCCATCGAAGAGCGAAAGGAGCGAATAAAAAGGGTCATTGCCGAGGCTGCGGAAGAAGTCGGAGGTAAAATACTTGATGACCCCGAGCTTCTGGACGAAGTAAACTATCTGGTGGAATACCCATCAGCTGTAGCCGGCAAGTATGATGAAAAGTACCTCCGTCTTCCCCAGGAAGTTTTAATCACCGTGATGCGTGAACACCAGAGGTATTTTGCGGTAATAAACGATGAAGGCGAGCTGCTTCCGTACTTCGTTACGGTGAACAATACCATTACTAGAAATCCTGACGTGGTCCGGGTGGGTAATGAACGCGTTATCAGGGCTCGATTGGAGGACGCAAGATTTTACTTCGAGGAAGATCAGAAAGTCAAGCTTGAGGATCGGGTCGAGGAATTGAAAGAAGTCGTGTTTCATTCGAAGCTCGGGACATCGTGGGAGAAGATGGAACGTTTCTCGGCGCTGGCGGAATTCATTGCCGAGAAAGTGGCGCCGGATAAGCTGGAAGCGGTTAAGCGAACGGCGTATCTTTGCAAGGCGGATCTTGTGACCGGGATGGTCGGCGAGTTTCCAGAATTGCAGGGTGCAATGGGAAGGGCTTATGCGAAGCTTTCAGGGGAGCCCGAGGAAGTGGCCGAGGCAATTTACGAGCACTACCTGCCCACCAGGTCCGGTGGTGAATTACCCCGGGGTGTTGTCGGGGCAATAGTAAGCATAGCGGATAAGCTGGACACCATCGTGGGATGTTTCGGCGTTGGAATCATTCCTACCGGTGCCGCCGATCCGTTTGCCCTCAGAAGGCAGACACTGGGAATAATAAGAATTATGCTTGAACACGAATTTGACCTGTCTCTCGACGAACTTATCGAAAAAAGTATTTCGCTTCTCAGGGATAAGATTAGCGAGCCGGAAGACCGCATCAAGATCGGTGTCAAGGATTTCTTTAAGACGCGTTTCCAGAACCTGTTGATATCTGAAGGATACGAATCAGACGTGGTGGATGCGGCTTTAAACGCAAAGTTCGACAACATACTTGATGACGCCCGTCGAATTAAGGCGCTGTCAGAGATAAAAAAGAAGCCCGAATTTACTTCCCTAGTGATTGCTTTCAAACGGGTGGTAAATATCACCAGGGATCATCAGCCGGGTCCCGTGAATGAAAAACTGTTCAAAGAGGATGCCGAGAAAAACCTGTACGAGGCCTTCGTCGAAACGAGGGGAAAATTCGAAAAATTCCTGGCCGAGGGGAATTACCTTGATGCCATGGAAGAAATGGTAAAGCTGAAAGATCCCGTGGATAAGTTCTTCGATGGAGTAATGGTTATGGACCCGGACGAAAAGCTGAGGGAAAACAGGCTCAATTTATTATCATCCATAGGCAGCCTGTTTTCACAGGTGGCAGACTTTCTCAAAATAGCCACGTAACGCTGAATAAAACCGCAAGAATTTTCAAGTAACCCACGGATGATAGAGCCTTCAGGAACTTTACCCGGTGCTGGCGCAAAGGGTGCGCCCTGAAGGCTCTTTGCTTTTCAGAGTCCCGGGCTAAGCGAGGTTCTACGAATAAAATTGGCATGACGGGCATAATCGTTTACCGGGTGCATCGTTATGGCTTTTAGCTGAAACAATTATGAATAACAGCGAAACCGGTATCAGCCTATTCTCAGGGAAACTTTCCCGTAAATTAAGTGACTCCTGAAACCTGAGTGCTTTGTTTGTGTTTCAGCGAGGAGGTCTCATAATTATCTAAAGCAGGAATGAACTTGCCGGGGAAATTTCCGCGAAGGTGCGGGGATATGATCCGGAAACACCCGGGGGGGCAGGATTTCTGGGTATGGATTCGGTGGAAGTTAAGAGAATCGAAGAGGTCTGCCAGCGGTTGCTCTCGGACTTTTGCGGTAAAGAAGCTTTACCTTATAAGAAAACAAAAAAAGGTTTATGGGCAACGTCGGTTACGAAGGATGTATACCTGGCTTTCAGGTGGGCATCGCTGGAGAAGTACCGTCAGTTTGTTGACCTTGGGAGTGGAGACGGCAGGGTTGTAGCGATTGCTTCTCTTTTTACCATGGCAGCCGGGATAGAAATTGACCCCGAATTACACTGGCTGTCTCTGCAACTTAAGGATGCGCTCGAGCTTGATAACGTAGCGTTCTATCTCGGAGATTTCCAAGATTTTAACCTTCATCAGTTTGATTTCATCTACATGTATCCTGATAGGGCGAGGATAAATATAGAGAGTGCCATTGCGGGCTGGAGGGGTGTCGTGATGATAGCGGGGCATCATTTTCAGCCTTCAGGCTGGCAAAAAATTGGCGAAAAAAAGTTTTCGGTTGAAAAATTTAGCCTGTACAGCATCGGGTGATTGAGATCTTATTATGCTGGATGAGTACAAATCATGCAAGCTCTGTCCGTGGGAATGCGGCTGCAACCGGTTTTCGGAGGAAAGAGGTAAGTGCAGGTGCGGGGCCGAAGCGGTAGTCAGCGACTACATGCCGCACTTTGGCGAAGAAGGTTGCCTCGTGGGGAATAATGGCTCTGGCGCTATATTTTTCGCCCATTGCCCACTTTCCTGTGTTTTTTGCCAGACCGCCGATATGAGCCAGAAAGGGAAGGGTACTTCCGTGAGCACGGTGAGACTTGCCGAAATAATGCTCTGGCTCGAAAGCGAGGGCTGTCATAACCTGAATCTTATCACGCCGACGCACGTAATCCCCTCTATCGTGAAAGCCCTCCATCATGCCCGAAAAAAAGGATTTAGCCTTCCCGTGGTATACAACAGCGGGGGCTATGAGCGGGTGGAAACCCTGAAAAGGCTGGAAGGACTTGTTGATATTTACCTCCCCGATTTTAAGTTCTGGAAGCCCGAAACTGCCGAAAAGCTGTGCGGAGCCGGAAACTACCCTGAAATTACCAGAGTCGCTGTAAAGGAGATGCACAGGCAGGTGGGCGACCTCGTTATAGATGAAAGTACCGGTCTCGCAACAGGTGGACTCCTGGTGAGGCACCTTGTTCTGCCGGGATACCTGGACGAAACAAGGCAAATACTGCAATTTATATCGCAGGAAATATCCCCTGAGACCTACGTCAATGTAATGGGACACTACCGTCCTTGCTGGATGGCAAAAAGTATTGTACCGATAAACCGGAATTTGACCAGAGCTGAATTTGAAGCCGCCGTGGAAGCGGCACGCGCCGCAGGGCTTTACCGTTTGGATAAGACCCACTGGCACCTGTACAACCTTCTCTTTGACGACAACGGCAAATAGCCTGCTGTTTTTGGTAATCGTTGCCAGCGGTGATGCCCTTTGCCTAGACATCCCGGTGTTTCAATTTTCCACGCCCTTGCTGTAGCTTCCGAGTATCTTGAGAAATTCCGTTTTTTTTCGTAACTCTTCCAGAATATCTTTGTATTCGTCGTCCGCAATGTCGATTTCAAGATCCACGTAAAACAAGTATTCCCAGGGCTGGCTGTGGATCGGACGGGATTCGAGTTTAACAAGGTTTATGTGGTTGTCCGCAAAGATTTTCAAGGTTTCGTACAATGCACCGGGTTTATTGCTTACGGAGTATATTATCGAGGACTTATTTTTCCTGCCGTCCAGAAGATCATCCCTGGAAATAACCACGAACCGTGTGTAGTTCCTGGGGTTGGTCTCGATCCCTTCTTCCAGCACCTCCATGTTATACAGGCTCGCGGCCTCTTTGCTGGCTATGGCTGCTTCGTGAATGTTGTTACTTTCTTTCACCCTCTGTACGCTGCTTGCGGTATCCTGGCACGCAACTAGGTCCCACTCCGGGTGCTTTTCTAGGTATTCCCGGCATTGCTGAAAAACCTGTGGATGGGAGTAAACGGTATTAATGCTTTCCAGGGAAGTACCCTCCTTGGCAATGAGGTTGTGTTTTATCCGAAGGGTTATTTCACCGACAATCTTCAGATCGTACTCCAGGAGTAGATCGTAATTCTCGTGAATGCTACCGGTGAGCGAGTTCTCAACCGGTATTATACCGAAACTCGCCCTGCCTGTTTCAACGTTTTCAAAGACTTCTCTGAACGATGGGCAGTGGTGACTCGGAGTGTTTTCCCCGAAAAACTGGATGCATGCCCGATGGCTAAAAGCCCCGGGAACTCCGTGATAGACCACTTTTGTCACCGAGCGATCGGCCCTTGGCTTCTTCAATATTGCAGCCTTTTCCAGGTACGCGTAGTCAAGCTGCTTTCCTATGACGGGAGCTATTACGTAGAGGTCTCGCATAAGCTGCTTGAATTGGTGAGGATAGAGGCTCTGAGGCCCGTCGGATAATGCTTCTTCCGGGTTGGTGTGTACTTCTATTATAAGCCCGTCCGCTCCGGCTGCTATAGCGGCTCTCGCCATCGGGCTCACTTTTTCTCTCAGGCCCGTGGCATGGCTCGGATCAATTATGATAGGCAGGTGAGTTAACTTCTTTATTACGGGAACCGCTGTTAAATCAAGGGTGTTGCGCGTATACCGCTCAAAGGTTCGTATTCCTCGTTCGCACAGGATCACGTTTTCGTTCCCCTCGGAAAGAATATATTCCGCTGACATCAGCCATTCTTCGATGGTTGCCGCCAGTCCTCTTTTTAAAAGAACCGGCTTTCCGATTCGTCCCACGCACTTGAGGAGTTCAAAATTCTGCATGTTCCTTGCGCCTATCTGGATTACGTCCACGTATTTTATCATGAGATCTGCCTGACCGGGAGAAGTCATCTCGGTGACGATCCCAAGCCCTGTCTCTTCCCTGACTTCAGCAAGGATCTTCAAACCTTCCTCGCCAAGCCCCTGGAAAGAGTAGGGGGATGTTCTCGGCTTAAAAGCACCTCCTCTGAATAGCACCGCGCCGTACCTTTTGACCTGCCGGGCGATTTCAAGAGTTCTCTCCCTTTCCTCCACCGCGCAGGGACCCGCGATCACCACCAGTCTGTCTCCGCCAATCTCCACATCACCAACGTTGACCACCGAGGATTCAGGGTGAAGTTCTCGGCTCACAAGCTTGTATGATTTTGATATGGGGATTACTTTTGCCACTCCGGGTAACATCTCGAAATGTCTCAGGTCCCGTTTGACTTTTCCTATCACCCCGAATATTGTTTCTTCTACTCCCCGGATTTCCTTAATAATGCAGTTCTCCGAGCGAAGAACCTGTTTCAGCTTTTCCTTTTCCTCGTTGCTTATTCCTTTCTTTAGTACCAGAATCATTTTTCGGCCTCCCTTTTGTCCTTAAAATAAAAAACCCCGAGGA
>JALXAI010000234.1 GCA_026992215.1 Desulfobacterales bacterium
AAGGACTGGCTGGCAACTGTATGAGAATAATAGCGGGAAAGTACAGGGGAAGAAGGATCAAAACAGTTAAAGGACAAACTGTCAGACCCACGGCAGACAGGGTGCGTGAAGCTATATTCAGCATACTGGGAGAAACGGTAAAAGGAGCATCCGTTCTTGATCTCTTTGCAGGCAGTGGCGCGCTCGGCCTGGAAGCCCTGAGCCGTGGGGCCTCGTTTGTTCTTTTCGTGGAAAAAAAACCCGCGGTAGCAAAAATTATCAGGCACAACATCAAGCTTCTTGATGCCAGGGAAAATACCGAGGTCTGCCACGCCGATGTCCGTAAGTTCATAAAGGCCTTCAGAGACAGCCGCCGAAGGTTTGACCTTGTCTTTGCGGATCCACCGTACAAGAGAGGGCTTGCTGAACAAACTCTTCTATTGCTTGGGGAAGGAGAAATCCTCAACGACAGGGCAGTGGTTGTGGTCGAACACGAAAGAAGTTGCCGCCCGGCGTCGACATATGGCTGTCTAAATCTATACACTTTCAAAACCTACGGGGATACTGCCGTTTCTTTTTATTCTACTGCCTGATTCCATTTTACTTTGAAATGTGCTAAAGTAGCGCTCCGCAGCACCACAGACAAGTGGTTACAGAGATACAGGTGAAAGAGGGAAAATGACATGCAAGGTGTCCAAAACTCCTTCGATTATCCGGATTTCCCATCGGAAAATATTTGAATCGGAGCATTCTTCAAAGTGTTTTTTTACACGGGCAACCGCGCACGTGGTATCAAATGAATAATGATCGTGAAAGTGAGATGCTGAGATGAAAAAAGTTGCTGTATATCCCGGTACGTTCGACCCCATAACCAATGGGCATCTTGATCTGCTGTCCCGTGGTCTCAAGATTTTCGACAAGGTCATAATTGCCGTGGCCCACAATCCGGGGAAAAAGCCGCTCTTTTCCCTGGAAGAGAGACTGAAAATGATTGAAGATACCCTGGCGGATTCCCCCTTGAAAGAGAGAATAATTATTGATTCGTTCGAAGGGTTGCTGGTTGACTACCTGAAAAAGGTGGGCGCGCAGGTGGTGCTGAGGGGGTTGAGAGCGGTAAGTGATTTTGAATACGAGTTTCAGATGGCCCTGATGAACAGGAAACTGAGCAATGATATGGAAACCCTGTTTTTGATGACGGGTTTGAGGTGGATATACATAAGTTCGAGATTGATCAAGGAAGTCGCCCAGGCGGGGGGCTGCGTGAAGGGACTTGTCCCTGAGCCGGTGGAAGAAAAACTGGTAAACAAGCTCAGTCCAGGCACATGATGATCATTGAACTGCGTACCGTACCCACAAAATCCTGGAACCCGTGGCTTGTATCCGGTTTCGAGAGATTCGCAGAAGAGTGACAGGAGAGGAACACGGAGGAGAAACGACAAGTATCCACAGACATGGCCATCCAAAAATCAGAAGTTCACCGGGGCTCGCAAGGTTAAACCTCCTGACACATGGGCATGACAGGGCATCGAGGACAGACGTGTTATCTGCAACGGTAGCCTGGAACAGGCAGCTCATAGACATAACCATAGGTCAAGTATGGTGGTACTGTTTCGCCCTAACGGGGTTGCAGCTTTGAAAATTTGAGCTAAAATTAAATTGAGAAAGCGTCGAGGGTTATGGGCGTGATCAGAAACTTGAGGGTAATAGAAGGGGGCAAAAACTCCGGCAGAATCACAGCCACCACGGTTAAGCTGTACAGGGCTTACTCCTTTAGCAACCTTCTCACGGAAGATGCGGTTTACCATAACGTGCGAATTACCTGGTATTGCCTTGAAAGAAAAGAGCCCCAGGCTCCTTACGAGGCGTTGATAGACAACTACAGGTCGTTATCCGACAAAGTCCGGAAAGTGCTTGAGACTGACGTGAAAAGATACCTCACGGCTACCGAGCTTGAATTGTTGAAAAATTACATGGAAAGCAGGTATGATATCGAGGTGCTTGCCGACGAAATCGAGCTGCCCGTAAAAAGCAAGGGATTTTTCCCGAATACCGGCGGCGTTACTGTATATGATTTTTTGGAGCTGTCCGAAAAGGACGGTTATAATCTGCCGTTCAAAGTATGGGGCTATTACACCACGTCCAACGCCATAACATCCCCTTCTCTGGAAAGGGGAGTTCGGTTCCTTGGCAAGGCCCTCGAATACCTGGGACTGGAAGATGCAGTTACGACGGAAGACCTCGAGCGTGTTGTCGGGTATATCTTCGAAAAAGAACTCCTTTATGTGGAGAAGAAAGATTGATAAAATAAAGCAAAGGAGTTGACAAAGACACAAAAAATTCTTAATTAATCTGGTGCTGGCGGTGTAGCTCAGTTGGTTAGAGCATGCGGCTCATATCCGCAGCGTCCGGGGTTCAAGTCCCTGCACCGCCATCAAAATCCATAAGAAGCGGCCGGGAATTTTGACCCGGCTTTATTTTTTTGTTGAAAAGGTAAGAAATATCCTATATTTAAGAAGAATGAGAACGGAATAGAGTTAGCTGCGCCAGTGAAAAAAATTTTTCATAATCATTTCTGTAAGCTACAATGTAGGTACCTTGAAGCTTTTATTCTTCTCACTGAGTATTTTAGGCCTTATTTTTCGGTTGAGTTTTCAACATCCAGGGACAGAAAGAAGGGGGTAACATGACTCTAACCAAAGCCCGAATCGTGGAGAATCTCTTTTCAAAAAATCTTTTCACCAAAACCGAGTGCACTGAAATTGTTGAGACGATTTTTGAAATAATGAAACAAACCCTGGAGCAAGGTGAAGATGTGCTGATCAGTGGCTTCGGGAAATTCAGTGTTAAGGACAAAAATGAACGCCGGGGTCGAAACCCGCAAACCGGTGAGCCTATAATCCTTTCGTCTCGACGGGTTGTAACCTTCAAGTGTTCCGGAGTCTTGAGGCAGAAGATCGATAAAGGAATGTAGAACTTCGCTTTCCCCGTGGATTCAGACACATCCCTCCAGGGGATGGGCATGCGATTTCCCGGCATTCTTAGCTGCTTAAGGCGGCAATTTCGGCAAAAAACGAGGAGGCGATTGGATTTGATTCAATGCGCCTCTTTTTTTTGGGGAGGAAAAGGGTAAACTTGAACAATACCGACGGGGCTCAAATCAGGCTGGTGCCGGCAGGCAGGAAGAAATCCACCTTTTTTATATCGGGTTCCGTAACCGTTGATAATTCCGCGAGTGTCAGGGAAGAAATACTATCCCTGGTCCCCACGGACATTACCATCAGCATGGTGGAGTTTGATCTCAAGGATGTAGTGGTAATGGATAGTGCCGGCGTTGCCATACTGGTCGATCTACGCAAGCATTTAAAAGAACGTGGTTTCGACTGTAAAATAATCAACGTCCCTCCCAGGATTTCCGGCTTCCTGACCCTTGTTGACACCGATTCTCTTCTTGAGTTAGCCGAAACGAAAAAACCAGAAAAAAAGTTTAACCTTATCCTTTTCCTCGGCGAGGTAACTCTTGAAGCCCTCGAAGAATGCAGATCCGTGGTAACTTTCCTGGGGGAAATGGTCATTGCCCTGGTATCACTGCTCAGGCACCCCAAGAAAATGAGGTGGGACGATTTTTTTCTTTTCATCGAAAGGGCTGGAACCGATGCTCTTCCCATAGTAGCCCTTTTGAGCCTTCTTATGGGGCTCATCATGGCCTTCCAGGCCGCGGTACAGCTCAGGCAATTCGGAGCAAATATCTTTGTGGCAGACCTCGTGGGGATATCGATTCTCAGGGAACTGGGACCGCTTCTTACCGCAATTATCATTGCAGGCCGCTCCGGCGCATCGTTCGCGGCCGAGATAGGCACCATGAAGGTATCGGAGGAGGTGGACGCTCTGACTACCATGGGGTTTGAACCCGTGTCTTTTCTTGCCCTGCCGAGGATTCTCGCGGCAACGTTTGTTGGACCTTTCTTAACGCTGGTCGGAGATTTTGTCGGCATCCTCGGTGGCCTGATAGTGGGGATGATAAGCCTCGATTTAAGTGCCACCGCTTACCTGGAGGAAACATATACAGCCATTACGTTCTTTGACCTTTTCTCCGGATTGATCAAAAGCGTGGCTTTTGCCGTGCTGATTGCCGGAGTAGGATGCTTGCGTGGTTTCCAGGTAGAAAGAAGCGCCGATAGTGTAGGGAAAAAAACCACCTCGGCGGTGGTCAGCGGGATCTTTCTGATTGTTTTTGCCGATGCCATTTTCACCATAATCTTTCACTATTTCTGAGGTGCAGGCGGGAGAACATTGGAAGAGGCGAAAGAAAGAGAGCCGATAATCGAGGTGAAAAACCTGACGGCAGGTTTCGGGGAAGAAATAATCCTGAAGGATGTCTCTTTTTCCGTTTACCAAGGGGAGATATTCGTAATAATCGGAGCAAGCGGCTGCGGAAAGAGCACTCTGCTCAAGCACATCGTGGGACTTTATGACCCGGTAGCGGGTAATGTTTATATTGACGGGGATGACATAACCACGGCCGATGATATTGAACTGAGCAGGATACTGAGAAAGATCGGTGTGCTGTTTCAGTCCGGTGCTCTTTTCAGTTCCATGACCCTGTGGGAAAACATCGCTCTTCCACTCCAGGAATACACAACCCTGCCGGAGGACGTTATAGACATTATGGTGCGTATGAAACTCCAGATGGTTCACCTGGAAGGGTACGAAGAAAAATACCCCTCGGAACTAAGCGGAGGAATGCAGAAAAGGGCGGCTCTCGCAAGAGCCATGGCCCTTGATCCGAAGATTTTATTTTTCGACGAACCCTCGGCCGGCCTGGACCCGGTTACGGCCGCGGAAATCGATCTTCTGGTCAAGCAGATTAACACGAGTCTCGGAACCACCATGGTTATTGTGACCCATGAACTCGCAAGCATCTTTACCATTGCCCAAAGAGTGATTATGCTTGACAGGGAAGAGAAGGGAATAATAGCCACGGGTACACCTCATAAGCTGAAAGAAAAATGCCAGGATGTTCGGGTACAGAACTTCTTCAACAGGAAACCGGCCCTTTCAGCCGTTAAAGAGAAACGGAGGGCTGCTCAGCCATGCCTAGCAGAGTAAACAAATTCAAACTGGGTCTTTTTGTTTTAATAGGCTTCAGTCTCGCCCTGATTGCCATAATATGGATCGGAGCCTCGCAGTTTTTCCAGAAAAAAGCGACTTACGTCAGTTACTTCCAGGAATCGGTAAAGGGGCTGCAGAAAGGAGCCACGGTTAACTATCGAGGAGTTGCCATAGGACGGGTAGCAGATATCCGGCTGGCTCCTGACGGTAGGCTCATAGAAGTCGTGATGAACCTGGATCCTAATTTTTGCGTCGATGATACCCTTTGTGTCAGGTTAAGGGAGCAGGGATTGACAGGTCTTCGTTTCCTCGAAATAGATACAAAGCCACCCGGTATGAAAGAATATACGCCGAAGATCAGCTTTAAGCCTCCTTATCCGATAATCCCGGCCTACCCTTCCGAGATCCAGCAGCTAAAAGCTGCTATGGAAACGATATACCAGAAGATTCTGGCCGTGGACGTGGAAGGGATATCAAAGAAGGTAAACGCCTTTCTGGATGAAGCTCTGAAACTGGTAAAAAACAAGAACTGGCCTGATATCATAGCACAGCTCAGGGGAAGCACCGCCGCATTTCAAAGCATAGCACAAAAAATTGATGAGGGGACCAAGCCTGAAGAGGTGAAAAAACTTCTAGCGTCCGCCGTCAAAACCCTTCAGGCCCTGGATTCGATAGCAGGGACCGTGCAAAAAGAGATGAAAAGCAAGGAGTTCAAGGCTTTCATGGTTGACCTGAGGGAAGGGGTGGCCGCGGTGCGAGATACATTTGTTAACCTTTCCGGCGGTACCAGCGCCTTTAACGCTGAAAGACTCAAGGAAATCGGTGAGGGACTTAGCAGGATAGTAGCCAGGACCGACGAGATACTGGAAATAATGGGGCAGGATGTCAAGGGGATGAGCACCGATATGCGCCAGGGGCTCGCGGAGCTGACAAAATTGCTGAGAAGCCTGGATATGCTCGTGGAAACCCTTAGAAGCGAGCCAAACGTGGCTATTTTCGGAAAACCCGCAAAAGAACCTTTCAAATAGTTTGACGACACCAGGGGACGATGATGAAAAAGCTCGGTATGACGATGGCTGTGTTTTTATTGATTTTTCTACCCGGTTGCCTGGGGGTGTACAGGCTCGAGAAGCCAATCATTCATTTCCAGTTGAGGCCGGATGTTGAAACGGTTCCATGTTCGGTCAGGAGCAAGCACGTTTTGAAGGTGATGCCGGTGGTGGTGGCTTCCCCGTATAGCAGCACCAGGTTGCTTTACAGCCCTGGCAATTACAAGCTGGAACCTTCAG
>JALXAI010000235.1 GCA_026992215.1 Desulfobacterales bacterium
CTTCGAAACCCGATGGGAGGTATTGTATGGAGACCGGAGTTCAAGTTATCAAGCGTTATGGTTCTCACGTTTCATGCATCAAGTGCGATCGGTGTGGAACGAGCAGGAAGTTTTACAGTTACCAGTTGCCTAAAAAGGATTTTCAGGTTCATTGCAAGAAGTGCAACAACAATTTCCTGGTCAAGGTGGAGAAAAGAAAGCGATTTCGGCTGAAAACGCTGATGACCGTGTCTTTTTCCAAGTGGGGAGATCCAAGGGTAGTTACCAACTGTAACATCGGCAACATCATCAACCTGTCCATGGATGGTTTTTGCATAGACTATTACGGATCTCCGAAGGAATTCAAGCCAGGAGATGTCATTTATTTCAGCTTCGTCCTGCCTGACATTACCAGGGAGGAAATCAACAGTACCGGGGTTATAAAGTGGGTAAGGAGAACTGATCCCAACAACCTGGGACAGAAGCTGCTTCTTGGTGTCCAGTTCCAGGACCTGAATCTTCATCAACAAAAGGCCCTTGGATTTTTCCTCATGGGCGAAACCCAGGGTCGCTAACTAACAATCACGGCAATGAATAATACCAGATTCCCACGATGGCGGTGTTTCAAAAAATGACAAGAAAATTGCCGATGAGAACGTTTTTCCTTCAGTAGCACTTACAATTGGGATTCTCCCGGGAACAACCAGTTCCCGCTGTACTTTTTCCCTGGTACTGTTTTTTCTACCACGCACAATCGAAACGACGGTGTCATGCTCAGTGTTCAGGCACGCGGAAACTTTGAAAAAGCAGGGTGGCGTTTCCGCGAAGCTTAACGGTTACCACGTCACGTTTTGAATAATCTCTTTCTCAAAAATAACGGAAGGCAGGTTTTATCCTGCCTCCCCTGTTTCCGGGAAATTCTACCGGTAGTCTTGCAAGATCAGATCTCGGAACTGTAACAAAGATCGAGGGCAGATCGCTTCATGCCCATGGGAACTCCGTTTTTCCTCACAAAGTCTTCCAGGGCCTTCTGCCCGATGCAGCGGCTGTACACGGAATAGCAATTTTCTTTTCCGCAGAAGCTCGCTGACTGATTATCCACGTTCTGGGCTATTTCGTGAAAAGGGCAATTCATGCAGACCTTGAGAACCATTTATTTTCCTCCTGGATTCTGGGATTCGTCAGTAACGAGAAACTTTACCTACCTAAGTACCAAGAAATATGCCAGCATGGTACATAATCATCAAAAGGCGTGAACTGCTTGAAAAAACCGGCACTTAGCCCTGAAATCCAGCCCGGTGGAGACCCAATTGGCCAAGGTTGTTATGAAAGTTATTATCCACAATGAGAAAAAGTTTTCCCAATATGTGTAAATTGACCTCTTTTCTTTCTCTCCAGGGCAATGCCCGGTGTAACTCCACCCCGATAGTGGTCGTTCTCGTTGACTTATTAGGCTTGCTAGTCTAGAATTATTTTATATCGTTTAAATAAGACCTTAAAACCATTATGTTTTTGAGCGATTTATTTTTCGTTGCCTAACATTAGCGGGAGGAAACGATGGAATCATTAAAAGACAAGATAGACAAGGAAATCCAGGAGATGAGGCGTCAGATGTTGCGGATGTTCCAGGACTTTCCCGGGCCCAAAGTAATGCCGGCCTTTCATTCACCGGGCATGGTATGGGCACCCCCGATAGACGTGTATGAAACCACCGACGAGTACATAATACTGGTCGATCTCGCAGGAGTGAATCCTAAGGACATTGACGTTGTTGTTGAGGACAGGGTTTTAAGAATCCGTGGCAAGAGGATGCGTCCTTCAATTGGAC
>JALXAI010000236.1 GCA_026992215.1 Desulfobacterales bacterium
AGCAACAAATTGCCGTTGCGATCAAACCTGTGAATATAAAAGCCTTTTCCGTTCTCTATTACACTCCTGTAACTTTCCTCCGAGGTCTTAAATTTTTCTATTGTCTCTTTAACCTCCGTGATATCTCTAACGAAATGAACCGAACAAACCAGATCATTCTGCGCCACGACAGGAACGCAAAGAACGGAAAAATGCCTGTCGTAGGCCATGGTTTCAATTTCACAGACAGGAGGTTTTTTTTCGCAGGAGTATGAATAAATGGAACAGGTGGGCTTTAAAGGGCACTCCCCAAGGAAATCAAGGAAATTACCCGGGTCTTCCTCTTCACCGATATTCTTGAAAAAGCGAAGGGCTGTTCGATTTGCCCATGCAATCTGCCTTTCCCTGTCAACCACGAATACCAGGTCAGGTACGTCATCAAAAAAGACCGCACAAATGTCCTTGATACCTTCTAGAGATTCCGTCAGGTCCCGACCCAGAACAATTGACAGATCTTTGAAAAAGGCCACGAAGCCGGTGTTTTTACCACTGTCGTCCCTTATCGCATGGAACTTTACCGATACTCGTTTCTCGAAGTTGTCATCTTTCAGAATAACGTGAAATCCAAAGTTCTTTCCTTTTTCGGCAATATCAACCAGTGTTTCTTCCCAGAATTCCGGATCTTCGCTTATTTTCAAATCTATCAGTGATCTTCCAACTATTTCTTCGCGGGGCACTCCCAGAATATTCGTAGCAGCGTCGTTCCAGAGGAGAACCGTCAGATTGGGTGTCAAAAAACAGATCCCCTCCTCGGTATTTTTGAAGGCCGTACTGTAAAACAAGTTTTCTGCTTTTAACTTTAAGCCTTTCATGTATTCTTTTGCTACGGTCTAAGGAAGCGTTTCTTACACTTCATCAATCCCTCTGGCAGAGTTCCACCAACACTCCAAACGTGGATTTGGGATGAAGAAAGGCAATCTTCGCCCCGCCTGCTCCCTTTCGAGGTTTCTCATCAATCAGCCTGATTCCCTTTTCTTTGAGTTCTTTTAGCGCTTCTTCTATGTTTTCAACCCGAAATGCGATGTGTTGAAAACCGGGTCCTCTCTTTTCCAGAAACCTTGCAATGGGACCATCCGGAGAAGTCGATTCCAGCAGTTCTACCTCGCTATCCCCCACAGGGAAAAAGGCCGTGGTAACTTTTTGCTCTTCGACAGTTTCTTTTCCAGCAAATTCCAGGCCAAGTATTTCCTCGTAGAGTTTTTTTGCTTCATCGATCTTTTCGACAGCAATCCCGATATGGTCAATTTTAAGCACCTTCATTCGCTCCTCCTTCCTGTTGAATTCTAACATCCACGCCGATTCTTTTAAGCAGCTCCCCCGCGGTGGTATAAGGGTCACTGTTCCCGGAAATAATTTCATCTACAAGCCTGTCGAAGGAATCCTTTGAGAGAAACTTATCCTGAAGGATCTTGATCAGCGTATTTTCAACAAGGCCAAGTATTTCCTCCTTCACCCTTGTTTTCCTCTTTTGTTCGAGTTGCCCCGAGTTTTCCAGGTACACCTTGTGTTCTTCAATAGCGCTTAACAGCGCATCGATTCCCTTACCTTCAACAGCTATTGTTTTGACTACCGGTGGTATCCACCGTCTTTGCTTCGCATGCTTATCCTGGTCAAGCCTGATTTTTATTTCCGTTTCCAGCTGTTCCGCTCCCGGGTGATCCGCCTTGTTAATAACGAAGATATCGGCTATTTCCATAACACCGGCCTTCATGCTTTGAATTACGTCACCCATGCCGGGGACCAGCACCAGGATGGTTGTATCTA
>JALXAI010000237.1 GCA_026992215.1 Desulfobacterales bacterium
AGATAAACGCGTGCTCCGGCAAACCGTACCTTCGCCGCAGTTCTGCCTTGCCCGGGGAGGATATATCATACTGGTTTACATCAATTCCGTTGTAGATTATCTCCAGTGGCAGGGACTCTATCCCTGAAGCTTCCCGGAGGCTTCTCGCCACGTCCCTGCTCACGCAGATTATCCTCGAGATTCTCCTTGATGCTAGCCGGAATGCAACGCGCCGTTTCCTGTTTCTCAGAATGCTGGTCAGCCGAACAGTGTATACTACGGGAACTCCGGTTAACCGACTGGCAAGAGCGCAATAAATCATGAGCCTGTGTCGCTGTACGTGCAAAAGCCCGATGTCAAGAGACCTGATCAAAAAGAGCAACTTCCAGAGAGTTAGGGGGTTGAACCCGGTGCGCGATTTTGGTCCCTGGCTGAGATACGCGGTCAGAAATCCCCTGTCACCATACCTGGAAATATACTTGCTGTTGCGCCAGAAATAGCAAATCACGGGACAAATTCCGCGCTCCCGCAACCCTTCGAGGACATAGTCGTGAACGTGTTTATCGCGAGAGGGATCATCCAGGATATATAGTGTTCTTTTTTTCATTTTGTTCTTTCGTCTGTCCGATCAGGCAATAGGTGAAAAAGGCGGCCAGAACCCAGTAAAAAGTGCTTATACTGTGTCGGAACATATCATCAAAAGACGATCTTATCCAGAACATGCATAACCAGATAAGGTAAGTGGAAAGGTAAAGGAATTCTGGAGACTTGTGATCCTGAAGTTTTTTTAGTGCCGTGATCCCGTGCTTGAATTGCAATATAATGAAAATGATTAGCGCGATTGCGCTTTGAATACCCTGCTGGATAGCCGTGTTAATGAAGACGTTGTGTCCATGGGAGAATCCAGTCTTTGCAACGAGATCCGGCAAGGCCTTTTTTATATTCCTTCTCCCGATTCCGACACCAGTGAAAGGATGCCTGAAAATGTGTTCCAGGTACAGTTTATAGCCCAGCACCCTGCTGCCAAAAGATCCCGAGGAATGAAACTTGCCGTGCAACATTTCAGAAACCCTCTCTCCCCTCATAAACCTGCTACTGAGCGGACTCATTATCATTATCCACGCAAGTAATACCGTTATCAATATCGAGGCAGCCAGAAGGATGATTCTTTTCCTCGTGTTAAACGGAAAAAAACAGGCTAAAATGGCTGAGAAGCAAATGGCTACTACCGGGGCTTTGAGCGTGGAAAAGACAACGATGAACAGGTTCAGCAACGTTAAAACAATTATTTTGGGAGACTTCAGGCTTGACGAGGGTGAAAAGAAAACGCCGAGGCCCATGGCAACGAAAAATAACAAGCAGGTACTTATACTCTTATATGAAAACAGGTCCGAACAGTGTCTGAGGTAATTGAATATGTCCAAAAAATTGTGAAGTCTTACTTTACCTCCAAGATTGCTCATCACCGGGTGATACGGCATTAAACACCATTGTACACCCTGAAGAAAGTAAATCGTAATGAAAATAATATTGCTCAAAACCAAAACCTGCAATATTTGTTTCATAGAAACGAGGTAGCGGGATAACAGGTAAATAATGACGTAAAAGGTGAGAACGTTAATTACGATCTCATAAATAAACTGTTTGAAGCTGTAAAAGGGATTATGGCTGAATAGTACGGACAAAAAAGCCGTTGCCGAATAAACGATAATTATCCAGTTGAAAGGATTGTTTTTTATACTCAGGAAGAACGCTTTTTTTTCTTTTGAAATATCTACCAGGAATACCAGGGCTAATAATGTTTCAGAGGCATAGACTATTGCCTTGTTGTGTCTGAAAGGAAGCGCTGTGAGAAGAAGCGCAAGCCCCACCAAAAAAAATAGCCTCAAGTAGTGATTTTCAGGTCTGCACGATTGTGTTTTCCGTGATCTGTCTTCGCATAAATTTGCTTTCAGGAACACGTCAAAGAGTTTTGAAGTGGTATTCATTTCTTCGTTTCATTTAACCGTTTTTCGGGCGTGGTATCCGGTTACCCTGCAAGGTTCCTGTGTCGATTTGGTGATTTAACGAGCTTAACTGCATGGTCAATGAAATACTGGGGATAGATATCATAAAAGCGAAGAACATCCCAGAGTTTTTTAGAGACCGTTTTGCGGGGTATCTTCATATGATAAAATTTGTCGTTGCACCCGCGAAAAAAATGTTATATATTATATTGTATACAAATTAGGACGTGGAACTATGGGAACCATCGAGAGAAAATTGCTCAACATAGAAGTGGCAAACGAAATCCGTGAAATGATACGGGTTGGTGCCCTGGAAAAGGGAGACAAGATAAATGAAAAGGAACTATGCCTTGCCTTTGGAGTGAGCCGCACTCCTGTGAGAGAAGCGTTGCAGAGGCTCAGCATGGAAGGCCTCATCAAGATCATTCCTCACAAAGGGGCATACGTTTCTTCTCCCCGGCCGCAGGACATAAGGGAAATGTTCGAGGTTATGAGTGTCCTGGAAGGGGCATGTGCCCGGATGGCCACCGAGAAAATGACCGAGATACAGTTTGCCAGGCTTGAGTCTCTTCACAAGGAGCTGGAAAAGTTTTACGAAAGAAGAGACCATGAAAACTACCTCCAGGTAAATCACCGATACCACACGTACATTCAAGAACTTTCCGGGAACAAGATCCTCAATGATATTATCAACGGTATCAGGCTGAAGGTCTTGTTGTACCGGTCTCAGCAATTGTACCGGCCTCGCCGCTTCGACGAATCCATTAGAGAACATCGTGCGCTGCTTGATGCTTTCCGAAAAAGGGAAGCTCTGGAAGCGGAAGCGCTTATGAAAACTCATCTGATGAACCAGTGTGAAGCTCTTGTCAGCCTCTACGAGGCAAAGGACGCGATGGATGACTGATACCCGCTTTTGCACCGGGCTAAAAGTCTCTATGCCCTTCATGGTGCGAGCGTGAATTTATTAACCTGATCAGGAAGGAAAGGAGGAAGAAGTTATGAGGAAATTATGCGGATTTACTGTGTTCTGGGGACTGCTTGTAACCCTGTCTCTGGTTCTGATGCCGATGCACGGCGTTTATGCAGGCTCCAAGACCCTGAAGATTTCACACCAGTTTGCCGAATCTGACGTTCGACATCAGATATGTGTTGCTTTCAAAAAAAAGGTAGAAGAAGCGACCAAGGGGCAGCTCAAGTTCTTGATATACCCTTCGGCTTCTCTTTATAAACCGAAAGCCCAGTACGAAGCTCTGAAAAAGGGAGTCCTTGATTTTTCGGTATTTCCGCTGGCGTATGCTTCAGGAAAAGTCCCCGCATTTGATATCACCCTGATGCCATGTATTATCTCAAGCGTGAAAGAAGGCATGGACTGGCGTAACAGGCCTATAGGCAAGGAGGTGGAGGCCATTGCCGAAAAATCTGGTATGAAGATACTCATATGGTTATGGTATGCCGGTGGTATCGGAAGCAAGGGGAAACCCATAATTCTGCCCGAGGATGTGAAAGGTTTCAAAATGAGGGCAGCCGGGAAACAATTCGAATACATGTTGAACAAAGCGGGAGCATCCATCACGAGCATGCCGTCTTCCGAGATCTATACCGCGCTTCAGACCGGTGTTCTCGATGCCTGTCTTACTTCTTCAACCTCCTTTATTTCTTATAGGCTCTACGAGCAGCTTGATTACTTTAATTCTCCTGAAAAATATTCCATCTGGTTTATGGCTGAACCGCTGGTGGTAAGTATGAAGACTTGGAACAAGCTCTCTGCGGAGGAGAAAGCGGCGATTGAAAAAGCTGCAAGAGAGCTTGAGAAGAAGGGGCTTGAAGATTCGGTGGGTGCGAACCACGAAGTTTCCAGGGTCATGAAGGAACATGGGGTAAAGGTACATGCCATGACCATGGACGAGTGGAAGAAGTGGAAAGATCTGGCCGTGAAGACTTCCTGGAAACATTTTGCGGAAAAGGTTAAAAATGGCCAGAAGTTGCTTGATTTGGCCAGGCAAAAATAGGGAGACATAGGTGGCCAAACACGGGACATTGAAAGAACACGCAGTTTACAGGATAATCAACACTCTCAGCAACATAGCCGGTTACCTGAGCGCTCTTGCGATCGTGATTGCCACGCTTGCAATAACGGAGGGGGTCCTGGTGAGATACATCTTCAGGATCCCCACCATATGGCAGGTGGAGCTGGCGGTCTACATGTTGATGTGTGCAACCTTTCTTGGTTCGCCCTGGGTTCTGAAGGAAAAGGGGCACATAAATATCCAGCTTGTAACGTCCCGTTTTTCTCCCAGGACCAATGCTATACTCAACTTATTTACATCCCTTGCAGCATTTGCCTTTTGCGTGCTTGTTGCCTGGAAGGGGTGGGTGATGTGGTATGAAGCATACGAAGGGGGCTGGGTATCAGAATCCCTTTGGAGCGTACCCCTTGTTTATCCTTACCTTACGATTCCTGTGGGAATGACTCTGACCGCACTGCAGTTCCTTGTAACGATCCACGAATGCGTTGATGAGTTCAGAGAAGTAAGTGCTGGCGAGGTTCGAGCTGAGGCCGGGGAATAAAATCCATGGATCCTATTTACATCGGTCTGATTGTGGGGATACTGGCGCTGATTTTTCTTTTCAGCGGGATGCCCATAGCTTTTGCTCTTGGGACGGTATCGGTAATTATCACAGTAATATTTATGGGGCCGAGCCAGCTGAACATGCTGGCCGAGCTCCTTTACAGCGGGACGGATAACTTCGGCCTGCTTGCGATCCCGCTTTTTATCTTCATGGGGATAATCGTGGCGTCCACCAGGGCAGGGACGGATTTATACGAGTGTTTTCACAAGTGGCTCCATAAAGTCCCTGGAGGGCTCGGAATGGCCAACATTGTTTCCTGTGCTGTATTTGCAGCGCTTACGGGATCGTCTCCCGCCACTGCAGCCGCCATTGGCTCTACTGGAATCCCCGAGCTTCGAAAACGGGGCTACGATCCTTCCCTTGCCTGCGGTATCATAACGGCAGGAGGAACCCTCGGGATACTTATACCCCCTAGCGTTACAATGATTGTTTACGGCATAGCCACGGAAACATCCATCGGAAAGCTCTTTATCGCGGGTATTTTCCCCGGGTTGCTTATTACCGCCCTGTTCAGCCTCTGGATACTTTTTGTATACAACAAGAAGCTGAAGAAAGACTCCACCGATATGCAGGGCGAGCCGCACTTTGTAAATTATACTTTTTCCGAAAAGCTCAAGGCTTCGGTTCGAATACTTCCCTTCCTGTTGATCATCGTGCTGGTATTGATATCTCTTTATGGTGGTTGGGCAACGCCAAGTGAAGCTGCCGGAGTGGGAGCATTTTTGATTATGCTTATTGCCATGGCTATTTACAGGGCCTACCAGCCTCACCAGATCAAGAGCATTCTCATGAGAACCCTCAAGGAAAGCACCATGATCATGATGATTGTTGCCATGTCATTCCTGTTCAGCTCTGTTCTGACTGAACTCTACATAACCCAGGCGGTGGCACAGTCCATGGTTAAGCTTCACGTCTCGCGGTGGGTCATAATGTTTTTCATCAATATTATGCTCCTGGTTATCGGTTGCTTTCTTCCTCCCGTGGCTGCTATTCTTATCCTTGCCCCCATACTTCACCCTGTCATCGTGGGGCTAGGGTTTGACCCGATATGGTTTGGAGTGGTAATGACAGTTAACCTCGAAGTTGGCTTGATTACGCCGCCTGTTGGGTTGAACTTGTACGTTGTTCAGGGTATCGCTCCTGACGTGAGCATAGACGAAGTACTTAAGGGATCATTTCCTTTTGTTGTGATATTGCTTGTTTCCATTGTAATTATAAGTATTTTCCCGGAGCTGGCCACGTGGCTTCCGAGAAAGATGATCACCGGCGTCGCGAGCCCGTGATGATGAAATGGTTGGAAAGGAGATCAGTTCATGAATTTGGCCCAGGTTCTAGCTCGGTCTGCAGCCCGAAATCCAGCTAAAGTTGCCATCAACTTCGAGGGCGTTTCGTACACGTATTCCCAGATAGATGAAGAAATAAGAAAATGCGCTGTGTTTTTGAAAAACGTTGGAGTGAAAAAGGGGGACCGGGTAGCGATACAGCTTCCCAAGTGCATGGAGTTCGTTTTCCTGCACCTTGCGACGCAATCAATAGGTGCGATAACCTTGCCACTCAACGTGGGATATCCCGCCCCGGAGATAGAATATTTTTTAAAGGATTCTGAAAGCTCGCTTTTTGTTTCTTACTCCAGCGGGTATGAAGCAATCAAAGAGGTGCTGTCATCGATCAAAAAAATCAGGGTTGTTCTGGTTGACTCGGATAGCCCGGGTAACATGGGTTCCTTAAAAGAAGAACTGGAGAAAGTACC
>JALXAI010000238.1 GCA_026992215.1 Desulfobacterales bacterium
AATTCCTTGACTCTGGGAGTCAACTTGTAGGGCTGATAAAAGACATTCCCGGCGAGCTACACGATATTTTGAAGCTGACCAAGGAAGGAAAAATAAAAATCGAATTTGAGCACAGGGGGCTCGATTCGCTCCTTTTCACCATGGACAGGATAAGCAACAGAATCGCCTTCGCCATTGTTCTAGCATCCCTTATTATCGGCTCGTCTCTTATCACCCTTTCCAACATTCCGCCCAAATGGCACGAAATTCCCATAATAGGGCTGGCCGGTTTTATAATCGCGGGAGTAATCGGGCTTTGGCTCCTGCTATCAATCATGAAAAGAAGAAAAATGTAATCGTTGAATTTAGACCAAAAGGAGCAAAACATGGAACAGGCTAAACTGGGAGACACGGTACGAGTCCATTACCGGGGCACCTTCACTGACGGGACAGTTTTTGATGGTACCATGGGTGACGAGCCTTTTGAGTTAACCCTGGGAGAACAAAAGGTTATACCAGGCTTTGAAAATGCTATCGTCGGAATGAACGTGGGAGAACGAAAGACTGTAAAGGTTTCACCAGACCAGGCCTACGGAAAATATGATAAATCCCTCCTGGTTGACATTGAAAGAGCTCATATGCCCGAACACATTGACCTTCAGCTCGGGAAATTGCTTGAGTTTCGTGCCGAAGACGGTTCCGTGGCCCTTGTTACAATAAAAGATATCACGGACACAAAAGTTACCCTGGATGGAAACCATCCCCTGGCAGGACGAGATCTCATCTTCGAGATCGAGCTGGTGGAGATAGTTTCGTCTTAGTATGAACTCCGCGAGCCGGTTAGCTGCTTCTCATTCGGAGAAACTCGAGTAAACCATACTTGGCATCGTCGAGGTTTGGTAATTCTTCCCAGGCTTCCAGAATAAATCCAAGGTTCTCTGACAACGGGAAGATGAGATCGTACAGGAGATCGGAGCGTACGAGAATCCTTTTTGGCATGATCTTGAGGTTACGCAGTTTATTAAGAAGTACATTGGGCACCTCGGACCACATGTTACCCAGAGAAGTTCCGGGATTCATCAGTTGCATACTTATAACTACCCCACTGTTTCCGTCAACCATCATAAAAGCGTAGGGGTAGTAAGGGCGTTCTCCTCTCTTATCCTGGACAGGCATAGGGTACATAAACACGTCCACTTCGAATTCGTTATCTGACACCGGCAGTTGCTTTACCGCCTTCAACAGGTCGGCGTCTACACAAATACTGATCTCTTCGGGAACAGGAGGCTCAATAACCTTGTAGGTATCCTGCCAGGCAAGGCTGTTGCCCTTTTTGAAAGCTGCTCTAATCAGTATCTTCTCATCGTTTTCAGGATCCAGCAGCAGGGGGTTATCCTTAAACCTGGGAGCCACGTCAAGCGTTTGCTCAAGCGCATACTGCAAGAACCTTATTTCCCCGGTATCAAGATACCATGGGAAATAACCCGGTTTAAAACTTCTAAACAGTGGCCACGCCTTCCTGCCACGGTATTTCAATCCCAGGTTTTTGATCGTTTTAAGGTCCCTGGAAGTAAGCATGTTTCGGTCTTCAAAAGACGCTTGAAGCTGGGGAATCTCAAGCAAAAACTCCGAAAACACCTCCGGTTCTCCGGCAGGAATGTCAAACAGCGACAAAAACCCATACAACCCCTGTGCACCTCTGTATAATGAGATTGCGTAGTGCTCTCCCAGCTCCCCCATAACACTCACGAATCCAATCTCTCCCGTCTCGGGATTCTCTACTCCAAATATGTCATGCTCGCTCATCCACTCCCACGGCG
>JALXAI010000239.1:0-6124 GCA_026992215.1 Desulfobacterales bacterium
GCCTGAGGGTTTTCGTATATTCCCAGTCTATTTCAGGCGGATGCTCGAAATCAAGGACGTTGGGAATAACGATGGCCGAGATACCTGTTCGCCACGCCAGTTCTTCCCGTGCCGGGGTATTTATAACTACGTGCTGAATATTAGGGAGGTCAGGGGGAAATGCCATACACAGGTAATCCTGGACCGCGTTTACCGCAAAACGAGTCCGTTCCCAGTAAAAGTCATGGTGGTGAGCAATAGTGGGAATACCAGTTTCAGCTATCAGCTCGGTTAGAGCCAGCCCCAGCGGAATATTCATGGGAATCGTTATGCAATTTTCAGCAATGAGGATATCGATATTGAACTTTTTGATAAACTTGTACAATCTCTTTTTAAGGTAATTCCTTATGGAATGAATCTTACCGGTAATTTCCGAGGATCGGGTACTGGTGCCGAAACAGCGTTCATTTATCCATTTTATGTCCTCGTGATCAAAAAAAGCCCTTCTGCTCAACATGCTTATGTCGGGATGACGATCAAGTGATCCTGCAAACCAGTAGGAAATGTGCCGGTAGTCCCACAACATTTGAGCCCACTTGGCAGACTCAAGAGAAACACCATCTGTTCCTTTAAACCTGGTTGAAACAAAACCTATGTTCTTACCCATGATGCCTTTACCGTTTTTGCTGTCTTGTTAATTTTTTCCATTTTCGAAAATTGCTCATAAGTACCTTAAAAAGCGGATATGTCAAGAACAATCTTAAGCCCGCTCAACGAATTTTTCCTGACATTACATGCTGCCAGGTTCTTTCATTGCAAACATCACCAAGAACCACCTGATACGTATTCCATGATTTTCTTTCGACCCGCAAAAAATTCCTCTGCCAGCCTGAAGACTGCTCTGTCCACGTTCTTGTCATAAAACTCTTTGGCTCTTTCAGGAGGCACTCCAAGATGTTCCTGGTTGGCCATAACTTTTTCAAAAGTATCAAGCCCCAGCGCAATCAGGCACTTTTTGCAGAACTCCAGAAAAGCAGCCGTGTAAAGATAGTTGAAGGCTCTTTTTACCACGTCGATTTTTCCCTCTTTCAGTACCAGGGCAAGACCTCTGTAAAGAGCATCAATCCACTTGTCCGTGTCAAAATCGAGAAACACCACGGGGCCCCTGAGTTCCCCTGATACGCGCCTCAGGTTGTCGACCTGCTTCTCTAACTCCACGGTTTTTTGATCACCCAGTACCATCCTTATGTCTTCTTCGAACTCAGCCCATCGATCCACCAGGGTCAACACTTTTTGCTCAACCCTGAATACGCTGGTATAACCAGGATCAATGAACTCAATGCCTGTCTTGTCTGATCCCCATACCACGGGACGCCCAAGCGGCATTTCCACTGTCAGCTTTTCTTCAACAAGATCTTTGTAATGCAAAATTCTTTCCAGGGCAGCCCCGATAACTTCACCGGGCATCACGGATAGCTTGGCTTCGTCGGTTATATCATGCAGTTTGGCGCCGAGGTAAAGCTCGTAAATGACAGATTGCGGGTTGGCAAGGTTATCGAAGGTAGTAGAAATATCCGTTCCGTACTTGTACCTTTCTTCCGGCCAGCTGCCCCTTTCCAGCGCCACCGCACCTGCCGAAAGGCATATATCTCCGGATATACCACCCGGAACGAAGACACCCATCAGAGTGGTCAAAGGCCCCACGATAAACCTGGTCAGGGAAGCATCCACAAAATGCCTCGCATATCGCGCTGTTACAAACATGTCTTTTCCCGGGTAATTGTCATTATGAAAGTCCGCAACCTTCCTGAAAGCCCTTTGCCACTGGACCATGTCGTTGCGAAGATCCCCGTCAAGAATGATCGCCAGCGTTGCCTCGCAAAATGCCAGTTCTTCGTAGACGAGTTTAAGCGCGCTTCCCTTGCCGGGAATGTCGTTGCCGAGATAACCTTCGTAGGGTGTTACAGCCACGATGATATTTTCGGGGGGATCGTTTCCGAAAACCTTCCTGACGGCGCCTATCGCAGCGTCAATGGTAGATGAATCCGGATTCGACGAGGTGTAAGTGCCGTCAGATACAACAAACGCAACACGCCTGTCGGGAAAATTGACAAGCGCCCCCTCTATACCGTTTCTTAATAATCTCCCGATATTGTCCGCATTCCTGAATGTTGGATGGCAGATAACCGTGTCCGTTCCGTGCCTCTCGAGAAGCTGCCCCAGAACTCCTCTGGGCGGGTTAATCGTTCCTCTGAACAGATTGTCGGCCTCTTTTTTCCAGAACTCTGTCATGGTTCATCCCCCGATGTTCAATAGTCTTTTTACCTGCTCGAAATTATAGGCAATTGCCGTGCCCTTGCCGATAACTTTGGAGTCATATTCCCGTACCTTTCCTTCACCGCGGAAAAATATAGCCTGGAAGCCAAATTTCTTTGCCGAAAGCACGTCATTTTCCCAATCGTTACCTATTACCACCACTTCATCACTGTTTATCCCGTCAACAGCAAGTCTTCTGCCGGCCAACAGGAAAAAGTGTGGATCCGGTTTGGCAAAACCCAGTAAATAAGACAAAAAGACGTACTTCCCTTCAAAAAATTGCATGGGATCGATTTTCAAAGCTTTCCCAAGAATTGGCACCGTGTAAAACTGAGAATTGGACACTATGCCTATTGGAATCCCTTTTCGATTCAACGCTTTTATGCACGCAGCTGCACCATGAAACGGAGCCACAGGATTTGCCTTCATTTCCCTGTAAATCGCAATCCTTCGTGCGTTATCAACATTAATATGTACTTCTTTTTCCGTGAGAAGTTCCAACCATATGCGTTCGATCAAGACTTCCGGCTGCTTGATACCAAGTTTCTTAAGATTTTCGTGGATATCACTGATTTTCTCGTAAAATCTTTTGTAAAGCTCCTCGCCCATCGCCGGTTCCATGCCGTACCATTTTAAGGTATCCTCGAAGCTTTCCACGGTCATTTTGTTCCTGAGCTGGGCATCAAGGTCTCCAATGAGTGGTTTTACGAGGGTACCGTATACATCAAACAACACCACTTTTACCGCTGAAATCTCCCCCTCGATGGCTCCCTCGGCCCCGGGATCTTCGGGAGGCACGGGAAACTCTTTCAGAACATCCATCCAGTTACACTTCTCCACATCGCTCTCCTACCAAAACAGGGGACGGTTTCTCTCGGGACTGAAAAAAGCTTCTTTTAACTTTTGTCCCAATCCCGCTGGTATCTCCTCCGACAGGCCCTCCGAAAGTGATTCAAAGATACCGTTAAGCCTGTCTCCGTACGCCTCGTACCCGAATGACCTTTTCACGTTCCTGGCAAACTCCCCGGACACCTCGGAGTACGTCAGGCTAATTCTATTTAAGGACATTATTTGTTGACAAAAGCCAGGATCTCTTAACTTTGAAAAAAGATCAAGTTGCGAAGGTAAATCAAGAAAACCAAAATCCACCGCCTCATTTTCATATATCCTGTCAACCTCGGCAATGTATTTATCGACAATGTCATTTCCGATCCCGGCTATTTTCCCATACTCGCAGGCAAATTCACGAAACTTTGTATTCAGTGCTCTCCTTGTTTTAGCGGGCACGGGCACAAAAAAGGAGTCATACAAATTATCCGGAGGCAATCCCAGTGTTCCGAAATCTTTCGTCACGTGCGGCAGATTTCTTCCCAGCACCGGTTTCCCCCTGATCGGACCTTCTATAAAAGCAAACCCGAAACCTTCCATTAACGACGTGGTAACCACGGCCCTGGAGGAACAAATCAAGGCTTCAAACGAAAACGCCTTTCCCACCAGCTCTGCCCCAAATCCCACAATCCCCGGGGCGTTTTCCCTTTTAATAGCCGCTTTTACAGCATTCGCGTAGGGGTACTCGGGAGCAGAGTTTGCGTCAAGGGTTATTAAAATTTGGACGTTTTTGTCGAAAATTCTCAAAAAAAAGGCTTCCAGGGCGTTTTTTCGCCTTATCAAACGAACCGGCATCAGCCACCAGGGGCGAAGAGGATCAAAAAAATAACCGTGCTTTTCCGCGTACTTTTTCAGAGACGAGGCAACGGTTTCTTTCGCACAGGAGACGTTCCTCCGGTCACTTACATTTATCGCATTGGGAAGGAAAAATACTTTTTTTCGAGGCACGCCGCAACGAAACATAAGTTCTCTGTCAGCGCTGTTTATGCAAACGAAAGAAACATTGCTCGTTTCGGGATACAGGCTCTTTAGCCCTCCACCAGGATAACAATTAAACAGGAACCTGAGGTTATTGGGCCGCCCGCACTCGGGAAAGTCGTGAATATGGTAAAGGAAGTTATAAGGATCGGAGTTTTTTTCCGATTCTTCTGAAGCCATAATCAGTGCCCTGGTCAGCGCGGGATTCTTACCCAGGGTCGGATTGTGGATCCAGAAGATTGTTTCACTACGCCCATAGCTTAGAAGAATATCTGCCAGCTTTCTTGCGTCATTTTCGAATTCTTTTTTTCCGGACCAGGGGTCCTGCCTGTAGAAAAGCTCCGGATGAATGTTTATTTTCACCTGAATCCCCGCGGTTTTCAACGCATCAAGCAGATTCCCGGTTCCCCTTTCATGTCCGCAGAGCAGAACAATTTCCTTGTCTTCCAGGCTCCCGCTACTCTTCAGCGCACGCAAGCTTTCTCGAACAGCAGAAGTTACGCCCCCGGGGAAAAAATGATAGTGAAGTATAACAATTCTCATATTTTAACTCATCTTCTCATCGTTTTTCCGCTTTCTGCAGACGTTGACATCAGTGGCAACAAATGTTAAATAAGCTGCGAGAATTATCAGCATACTTGAAATCGCGGAAGTGCCAAGCTCACTGGTGGGGCTCCCGGACTTCAAATCCGGTGTACCGGGCTAATACCCCGGTAGGTGGGTTCGATTCCCATGCACTTCCGCCATTCTATTTTCACCCATTTTAGTCACCTATTAGTCACCTAAGATCGTAAAAACCAGCTCTCATCTCACTAAAGACGTTTTCCAGAATATGTAGCGCCTTTTCACGCAAGATACAATCCTTATTCTATCAAGTGGTGACTAAAAAGGTGACTAAAATCATTTCCACGATGATCTCTAAACCACGCACAATCGAGACCAAAATTCTTGTACAACTCCCACCACGATCCGGTCGGTGGTGGCCGCAAGGCCACATGGTTCTACCTCTCCCGGGCGACATCTCCGGAGAGATGGGAACAAGTAGGACCCAGGAACCACCGCATGCAGGGGCATCACCTCGCAAGAATGAATTACTCGAAGTTCTTTTCCTTTTGATCTTGCCCGTGAAGCTCGTCTGGTCATCCTTGCACTCCTGAGCCGAGATCTGTAGAATGATCTTATAACCCACGCCAATATCACATTGAAGACCGGGAGGCTATGAGTCAAGGTTTCAGCTCCTTTATTCTGTTAGGAAGAAAAGAGATTGCCGAGTTTACTGGTCGCCCCTGGAACACAATTAAGAAATGGGTAGATCAACGAGGTTTTCCAGCGGCCAAGCTAGATGGAAGGTGGGAAAGCGACCCCGAGGAAATCATCAGGTGGCGAAAGCAACAAATAAAAAAACGGCGGCGATGAATGACCGTTTCCCTCCATAGTAAATCATTCAAGAGGTTGTGTTTGGCGCTTCTGGGCCAATCTGAGCGCTTTTTTAAATCCCACCACACGTGCCTGAATAAAAAAAGCCGGGCGGTTTCCCACCCGGCAAGTTAGCTGAGGCAGCTACTTTGTTGCCTGCTGTTCTAGCTTTTCACATTCTTTTTTTGCTTCTTCGACAAGTTCCTTGGCTTTGACACGGGCATCCAGCTTTGCTTCCTCTCCGAGCCCCAGTTTCTTTCTTTCAATCTCAACACGTTTTTTAATGTCGTTTATCAAGCGATCAAAAGAGTCAAGTTGTTTTTCCGTGATGTCCTTAACAACATCCTGGAAAATATCAACGAGATCAAGCTCACTATATTTAACGATTTCGATTTCTTTTGCCATCTTTTTTAAGAACTGTGAAGATGATTTTATGCAGAGAAGTTGTTGATTGTGATAACGTAAAACTGACCCCTTTTAGGGGTTTGTGATAACGTAAAATTGACCCCCCTCAGGAAAGACTCCATATTGGGTGTGAGATAAACAC
>JALXAI010000239.1:6134-6351 GCA_026992215.1 Desulfobacterales bacterium
GGAGTGAAAACATTCTTTTTCATAAGCTCATTGATGATAACTTCAAGAGATTTACCCTTTTCTTCTACATTGTTCTTAGTAGAAATCTTCTGATTGTGATAACGTAAAACTGACCCCTTTTAGGGGTTTGTGATAACGTAAAATTGACCCCCCTCAGGAAAGACTCCATATTGGGTGTGAGATAAACACCTGGTATGGAGGTAAGGAGGATGCTGAA
>JALXAI010000240.1 GCA_026992215.1 Desulfobacterales bacterium
ATATAACCATAACCGCCAAGAACCTGAACCGCTTCTGTTGTTACCCACATGGCAACGTCGCTACAAAAACACTTGGACATCGAGCTAAGCCTGATCTGGCTCGGGGTTAACCTGCTCATGTCTTTCGGAAGTTCCTGGAATACCGCGCAAGTTTTATACAGCAGCTGGCGCGCCGCTTCAATTTTCATGGCCATGTCAGCCAGCTTGAAACCAACTCCCTGATGATTGATAATTTGAGTTCCGAACGCCTCTCTATCCTTGGCGTAATTCACAGCGTACTCCATGGCACCGGCGGCTATTCCAAGAGCCTGCGCGGCCACCGCTGGCCTGGAAAAGTCCAGGGTTTTCATCATCACGTGAAACCCCTGGCCGTCTTCTCCAAGCAGGTTGCTAGCGGGTATGCGGCAATCTTCAAAAACCAACTCCACCGTATTAGACCACCTGATTCCCATCTTATTTTCCTCTTTTCCCACCGAAAAACCAGGTGTACCCTTTTCCACGATAAACACACCTGCATTTTTATGCATCGGTTTTTCCTGGTCAGTGACGGCATAAACTGTGAGCACGTCAGCGACCCCACCATTTGTGATAAAAGTTTTGGTTCCGTTTATGACGTAGGTGTCACCATCTTTTACGGCTCTGCACCTGAGTCTCGCAACGTCAGACCCAGCTACCGGTTCCGTGAGCGCAAAAGCGGCCAGAAATTCTCCTGACGCAAGCTTTGGGAGATACTTCTTCTTTTGATCATCGTTACCGGCAAGCATAATCGGCAAAGATCCCAGTTCCTGGTCTGCGATAAGAAGACCGCAAGCGGCATCTACCCTGGATAATTCTTCGACGGCTATGGCAAGAGCCAGCATTCCGGCTCCCGACCCTCCGTATGCTTCCGGAAAATCAATGCCGTAAAGACCGTTTTCCCTCAAAAGTTCAACCATCTCCCAGGAAAACTCTCCTTTTTCATCCCTTTCCGTCGCCCCGGGAGCCACCTTCTCCCTTGCCAGCCTATTTACCATGTCTCTCAATAACCTTTGTTCTTCATTGAGCTCATATTGCATATCTCTCCTCCTCATCACACTGGATCAAGCCTGGCAACAGACCCCAACTTATACTCCGGCAGGCTGCCCCGCCGGAGTAAAACAGGACTGCAGCACGGTGTCCATCAATTCCCGCCTGAAAAACTTTTAAAAGTTATAGGGTTTCGAAGCCAGAGGCATATCCTTCCAGGAACCTCGCTACCTGGAGTAATCATAGAAGCCCCGTCCACTTTTTCTTCCGAGATAACCGGCGCGAACCATCTTTCTTAACAGCGGCGCCGGCCTGTACTTGTCTTCTCCCAGTTCCTTGTGCAGGCCATCGAGTACGAGTAAAAGGGTGTCAAGTCCCACGAGGTCAGCCAGAGCCAGCGGGCCAATGGGATGATTTGCGCCAAGCACCATCGCCTTGTCGATATCTTCAGCAGACGCGATTCCCTCCGAATAGACAAATATGGCCTCGTTTATCATCGGGCAAAGAATCCTGTTTACAGCAAACCCGGGAGCTTCCGCCACCTCGATGGGAGTCTTCCCCGCCCTCTTTACCACTTCTTTCGCGATTTCAAAAGTTTCATCAGACGTCAGAAATCCACGGATAATCTCGACAAGCTTCATCACCGGTACCGGATTAAAAAAATGCGTACCTATCACTTTATCGGGACGACCCGTTACGGAAGCAATCTCCGTGATGGAAAGACCCGAAGTATTGGTCGCAAGAATCGCCTCGCTTTTACATAACTCATCAAGCTCTTTGAAAACCTCCTTCTTTACGTCCATTACCTCGACCACGGCCTCAACAACCATGTCCACGTTATCCGTGGCTTCCTTCATATCCGTTGTCCCCTTGATGCGGCCAAGGATAGCTTTTGCTTCGTCCGCGCTCATTTTTCCCTTTGAAACCGCTCTATCCAGGTTCATCTTGATCGCAGAAAGCCCCTTCTGCACAAAACGATCTTCGATGTCTCTCATGTTCACATCGTATCCTGCCGTCGCCAATACCTGCGCTATCCCTGAACCCATGATTCCAGCACCTAAAACGCAAACCTTTTTGATCTCCATCGCTACCTCCTTTATTATTCTTATATAAAAATGGTCGTAGCAGGACGGGAAAACAAATGACCTTCTGCGACAGCGTCAACAGCTTCACCACCTGCTACCTCTTACCCGGAAAATTCTTACCCTGCCTGCGAGTTCCCGGTAGTACAATGTTCGCGGGAACAACTATGTTCAGGTCTTCTCTACCATTTATCCAGAATGGAAAGAAATCCGTAAGCAAGCCTGCGAATGCTGACTTCTCCTTCGCGAAGCAACCCCTGGACCGCAATACCCTGCGATGCTCCAATAAAGGCGATGGCCGCCGCCCTGGGGTCTTTCACGGTAGGATGAGCTTCAAAGACACGTTCCATTGAATTTACAAAGTCTTCGTAAACATCCTTGAGGCGTTTTTCAGTTTCTTTACGACTACCGGCAAATTCGGTGGCCAGAGAAGCAAGACAGATAGTCGCTTCGGGTTGCCGCTCGAAGTGCTCACACATTAGATTCACGATATCCTCAATTGCACAAAATCCCGAATCTGATACTCTTTCAAGGTGTTCCGAATAAAGTTTTATGCCTCGTTGAAGCCGTTCGATTACGGCATTTAACAGGGCTTCCTTGGTCGGGAAATAGTGGAAAAGAGCCCCTGAAGTCAACCCGACCGCGGCGCAGATATCCGATATGGTTGTCTTGTGATATCCCTGTCTGGCAAAGAGCTTGGTCGCCTCGAAAAGAATGCGATTTCTGGTTTTCTGTGCCCTTTCTTTCCTTGATAGATTATTTGTCAGCCGCATTCTCATTACATATCACATACTATGTACAATGTAAATGGGAAAATTGCACCCCAAAATGCCGAATACCCGGCACGAAAATACCGGAGCCCGAAATCGGTATTAACGGAAAACCGCTATCTTAATGCAATCCCCCGCACATGTAACGTTTAGCACGGAAAATTTTCTCGCGCGGGCTATTCATCAGCACATCATCACTGAGCGTGCCGATTTCTCCAAGGTTGCCACTCTGAGAGTGTTTTCCAACAACACCAGCACCACCGTTGCTATCTATCTGGCCAATAACGCCAACCGAGAGATCAGCCGTCGGCATGCCCGACACAGCGGTACCGTGTTGTCCATTGTTGCTCACCCAGAAGGCCGCTTGACTCGAGGTATACGAACCACTGTAAGGCAGTGTTAGTCCGCCCTCGTTATCAATGCCGTCAGCAAAGCCGGCAAGATCCACTCCATCCACATCTCCATCGGGCTCCGAATCGCAACCGATATTGTATTCCGCCTCAGTATCCGTGAAGCCAAACGTTGCTGTAAAAGATCCCAGATCACCGCACGCAATCATCGCTTCCAGCGTGTACCAGTACCCTGGATAAAGGTCATAGTTAAATGAATACGGTGGATCGGCGGGATCCATCAATGGTGATGATTGACCGATGGTTCCGGTGGTGTTGAAATTCGCTGATCCCATTGGTCCGCCACCTCCGGAAAAAACGGAAGTCGGAACGGCATAGCTCTTGCTAGCACTTCCCCCTGCGTGGGATGAGCCCGCTGCAAAGAACAAATAGCATACCACAAGCAGAAGGATACAGGATAATCTCCCTGCTTTTTCCATAATTCACCTCCTTTGTCTGAAATCCCTGCGCGGAATCTTAAAAAGGCAAGAACACGAAAGCCGAAGGGTATGGGAAGCCGATTGTCATGATACAAACAGAAGCTTATTTTCGTCTCGACATACGAGCTGCAACGGGGTCCCTCACCTGTGTTTTCCCTTCTTGAGACACAGCGCTTTTCATATCATCAGTACCGATGATATTTGTATCTTCAGGACCTGAAACTTGTTTATTACAGCTGAAGAATCAAAGCCTGAACTACTTCGTTATGTCACATTTCGCAGAGACTGATAAGTACGGATGGTGCAGAAAATGAGAGAAAAGATACCTCGACGCGCCTGGATCCCCCTCTGAGGCCTCGTCCTGTGGGAGCAACGGGTGTCTCTGCCGAATGAAGGTGATGTTGAAACCCCGCACCTTTCAGCCGGGTTCCACAATCTATTTCGCTCCTCCTCCCTTAATACTTAATTTTCTGGCACAAAAAAGACAACTGCCAAGCACATTTTATAACTGATGTTTGTGCGAGCCAGCATGAATTTTATCTGCCTCACAGATGTTTACCTTCAATCGTGCCGGATCCGGCTCGGAGTGACGGAGAAAAGAGTTTCTTCTATTCTCTTTGTATACGCAAAGCCATGACCCTAAGTTAGTGTGTACTTCAAATTGTTTTCCATCATTAACTTCATGGTTAGCACGTCATTACCGAAAGCTCATTTTCATTCATAAACAATGCTTTTTTCCGGCTTTCTTTTTATGCTGACTTAAGCCGTGCCGCAGACTGACACGCGTCTTTAAAAGCCGTAATTTCCTCCCCCAGATGTTTGGCCGCCACCATTCACAAAGTTATTCGTATTTCCCGAAGCCCTGTTGTTAGCCCAGAAATTGCCCGTACTGCGAAAGTATATCCCGTTGGTAGAATGAGTTACCAGGTTTTCTTCGATGACGTTGTGAGATCCGTAAACATATATGTTGTGTGCCCTGTTATAGCTGACGGAATTCCCTTTGACATGGCAATTTGAAGGTACCCACAGCCCGCCGTATGAACTGGTATCCGAAACATTGTTGTAGGTTATACTGTTATTGGTCACCGTCGCTTCTCCTTCGAAATTCCCCAGGTTATTGACCAGAATGCCCCATCCATCATTCTTGAAGGATGCATTATCGACAAGCGCCGAGCCTGCGCCGGCCTCAAACCCGATTTTGTTATAACTTGCACTGTTTTGCACTATAGCTGACCCGGTTCCAACATAGATACCAATGTCATTGTTGGAATAGGCGGTGTTTCCGGTTAGCGAGGAACCCGTACCCGCATCAATGCCACGGGAATCGTTATCATAGACAGTGTTGCCGATAATTGTGGCCCCGGAGCCGACAAAAAGACCGGTACCACCGTTACCATAGGCGGTATTATTTATAACCGCTGAGCCCGATCCCGCGAAAATACCGTAACTCTGGTTCCCTGAAGCCGAACACTGCTTAACGAGGTTACCCTTCGATACCAGGTGCATTCCGTAGCCATTATCAGTTACCCTGAGGAGAATAGCCCTTATCGAATTTCCCTGGTACGTGGCGTACACACCTTTTCCAAATCCTTTTATCGTTCCGTTTTTTACCTCAACATTGGAAACGTTACTGATGTAAACTCCATAATCATTTTCTCCGCCATCCCCGCTGATAGTAAATCCCATCAAGTCGAGGGTTACGCCATCGCTTGCGACAACAACACCATGTCCCGTACACGAGAGATTGCCGATAAGGTAATAGGAGCCCGGAGTGCTTATTGTCGTACCACAATCCGAGATCGCTGTTCTCACTTCATCAGTGGCAGCAGCAATGATATCATCGGCTTGCTGGCCGTCCAGCAAGTCGGCATCAAGACCCGAACCCGGTCCGTCTGAAGCCAGAATTGCTTCTACGGCTTCAGTGTCAGAATACCTGTCGTGGTTGAGCGGATTCGTATTACCCTTTTTGCCCATAGCACCTACGGCTTCAATGTTGCTGTAACGGACATGATGAGCAGAACTATTAGAAGCGTGGGATTGCAGCGAAGCATTTAATTCGGCGTCTCGAGTGATTGAGGCAGGTATCTGGCCGTCTGTAATTTGATCAGTAAGTTCGGAAAAACTCGTTGTTTTGGAGTGGTGAGCACCGGGATCAGAGGCATGTTCTTCAAGGTCGCTCACACTTGCCATCTGGCTCGCCGGTATGCCTCCCAACTTTTCTGTATCCCCAGCTTTCATGGCGTAAAAAGTGGCTGTTATCTCCTGCCTCGGGGTCATCTCGCCGTCAGTACCCACCTTAATACCGAGATAAAGTTTCTCGTTGCTCAAAAGATCGGAAGGAAATGGGTTGGTATCAGGATCTCCCGGCAGCTTTACGTTAAATATTCCGTCTTTCACCATCACATTCTGTTCGTCAGACCAGATAGGATCTCCACCGGAGGCTCTGTCGTATATGCTAAATGTGACAGTGTAAGCTCCTTCGGGCACGGCAAGGCCACTTGAGTCGGTTAACTTCCCCTGGTAAGTTATGGACTGCGGAACCGCCCACGCCGATATGCTGATTGAAAACAGAAACACGACAATGGCAACGGATAAATTAACGAATCGTTTTCCAGGCATTTTAA
>JALXAI010000241.1 GCA_026992215.1 Desulfobacterales bacterium
AGTATTCGCCATTCATTGGCATTGAGTTTTATTTCTTCACTTTTTCCTTCCAGCTGGTCGCAAAGTTTGAATACTACCTGGTTGTTGGGAATGTGCTTCTGCAGAATAGACCATTCGTCGATTCTGCGGGTTGCCTCCAGGATTATTTCCATCGGGTTGATGTCGGTAAGGCATTCCTTGCCCAGGTCCACCGGTTGATCTACATACTCGAATTCCCCTTTTTTCCACAGGAAAAGACTGTAAAGAATCTCTTTTACGTTATGCTGGACAAACTTTTTCAGGGCGTCAGAGGAAATATAACCTTTTTTCACGAGAATTCTTCCCAGACTCTCGTTGCTCTCCGCAGCCAGTTCCACCATTTTTTGCAAATCTTCTCCAGACAGCACCCCCTGCGTTCTCAAGAGATGTCCTAACCTCATATCTTTTTCCGAACCGGTTGCGTGAACAATCTGGCCTTCTTTAAAAAATACTTCGACCTTTTTGTTGCCACTCTTTAGCTTGAGTACGCCGGTTTTCTGATCATTGCACAGCAACTGAAGGATACTGGCAAGATAAAAAGTCTCTATATTTCCCCTTAGAGCCATTTCTTCTGCCTTTGTTGTTAGGGAAACCCAAAATTAATTCACTTTGCGCTCTCGCACGGATATCAATCCATCGAGAATTACGTTCAAAAATTTTCAATTTTATGTTCTATTTCAAAACGTGGTACCGCTACCAAAACCGCGGTTAACTCCCGGGAAGCTATCAACGATAGCCGATGTTTGCCCCTACCGTTCCCTGGTTCTGAACCCCACTAACCAAAGTCTATAGTCCTCTTCCACAAATTGTCAACCTTATTTTCCACCCTGCATTAACATCTCAAGAAGAAAGACAATTTGTGGATTTTACGGGTGGTCCCGGTTCACGGGTTCTCAACTCAGAGATTAATTTGACCGGTGTTTTTGTATTTTGGCATACTAGTTCTAGCCTGAAGATAGAGTGCTTTTTTCGTTTTTCTAATCGAAACCGGTAAAGTTGAGACTATGCTAGGAGCAGCTGGTATTAAGAAACCCAAGATCATTTTCCTGCCTCGTTTCACTTCCCTTCGCCGGACATGGAAGATGATGCGAGACCTGATGTCACATAAGAAACCGGAGTACGAGTACCTTGCATACAGGTGCCTGCTGGAATCCGAAGAAATAATCAGTACTTTCAGCAAGGTACATGTGGTAACCGATGAAAATTGCGAAGTCATAATAGAGAATCTTGACAGGAGATTCAGGGAAAATTTTGATGAAGTGTTTCTTATCCTTCAGAGAAAGTACTTCGAGTACGAAGGAGCTTACGGAGACAAGTTGATCAGGGCGCTTGAGTTTATCGCGCTTCTGGATCTTGCTCATACTATCGGTATCAGAAGGGGCAAAATATTTTCGCCTATCAAGGAACTTCCGCTTTTTTGCAAGGAAGTAGTCATAGACGAAGAAAAAATAATGGATATTCTCAGTACTCTTGACCTGACAAAAAAGACAGACCGTGCACTGAAACTGCTCCATGCTGCCGCCACCATCGTTAAGTACTCGGCCGTGTTCCCGGAAAGCAATCCCATACTTCAAGAGCACGAAAAGAGGGTGCAGGAATATATGGAACACATGTGGCCGGAGATGATTAACGGTCCCCACGACGAAAAGACAGAAAACCAGCTTGTGTGGGCTTACAAGATCTATTCCAGCGTTTTCGGTCACAGTCAGAAGATGTTGATGGAACTGGAGGAATTTATCTCAAGGTGCCTGAACGATGACCTT
>JALXAI010000242.1 GCA_026992215.1 Desulfobacterales bacterium
ACACCCTAAGAGTAACAAAGAGCATAGAAAAATCCCCGTAAAACCCTGCTTCCATCTCTCTTTACCTGTATTTTCCCTCGCACTCTTTCTCTTCCATTACTTTGCCACACGCAAATACATGTATGAAAGTTTGAGCGCGCAGGACGTTACTTGTTTTAAAAGATGTGTTTTGGTGGCCCTTGGATTATGGTTTTTTAGCTTCCACCAGACTATCCATATCATTTGTGGATTGAATCATTCGAACTTCCCTGAAACCCGCTTCTTCAAGACCGCCTCTAACCTCGTCGAAAGTGTACGTGTCTCCTCCCGGTGTGTTTACCAGCATGTTTACGGCGAAGAGGGCGCCACCTGGCGGATTTGTTCGTGTTTCATCCATGATGAAATCTCTGATTACAATACGGCCTCCTGGGACGAGTGCCTCGTTTGCCTTCCGGAATAGCTCGACGTTTTCCTCGGGGCTGTTTTGGTGAATAATCGCGGAGAGAAAAACGAGGTCATGCCCGGAAGGGAGCGGATCCCTGTAGAAGTCACCTGCAACAAAGGTAATTCTGTTTGTATAGTTTGTTTTTTTGAAACGGTTTCTGGCAATTTCGACCACTTCCGGAAGATCAAAAAGGGTCGCATGGAGTTTAGGATTGGCTTTCAAAAATGCCAGCGTATAGGTGCCTGAAGCACCTCCCACGTCCAGGAGTTTTGTGGCGATTGAAGCATTTACGATTTTTACGATGTTATCGGCTCGATCGCGCGCCACCACATCCATTGCTTTGATAAAACTTTCAAGCCTTTTCCTGCCCTGGGATACTACGGAAACACTTTCTATTTTTTCTTCTCCCCTCGCAATACTTGTCAGTTTGCTCCACTGCTCCCACAGGTGCACCATGTGTTCAAACATACCCCTGGCACTTTCGGGGTTTTCCGGGTCCACGTACTTTCTTAGGTCTTCCCGAATGATATAGAGATCATTCGATTTTTCAAGGAAACCCGTTGCAGCAAGGGCATCGAGTAAGATCCCTGTAGCCCGGGGGGCGGTGTTAAGCTCCTCGGCGAGTTGCCTGGCGCTCTTGCGGTTGTTTAGCAGCGCATCAAATACGCCAAGTTCAATTGCACTAAGAAATATCCTGGGTCTGCAAAATTGCCACCCGAGATCCAGCAACTCTTCGAGGCTCCATTCCTTCTCCATGGCCAATCTCCTTTCATTACTCCACCTTAACCAATTCTCTAACGTAAATAAAGGCTTTTTCGGTTCCCTTGGCAGGGCGGCACAATTGTTTCTCCTCGTCTTTCCAACCAAATGTAAGGATGATCGTAGAACCCTCTTAAGTGTTGGTAAAGCTCTTGGATCGCAAGAGGCTGGTTGGGAATATAGTGCATTTGCCATTTTTTTGAGCTTAACAAGCCCGAAGAGGTCTATGGTTGTCAAAAGGTCGCTACCTCCAATCTGAAGCAGCAACGCCGCGACCAAGAGTTACGATAAAAATTTATTTTAAAACCGCAAAAACGCCCCGGTTAAGCATATCCCAACAAGATTTGACGAAGCATAAAAGTCGGAGAAGAGAAAATTTGTATTTTCCCAGTAAGATTAACCCCTTTGATCTGGAACGCATGAAAGAAGGGCTTTCAAAGCAAGGGCTTGCACCTGCCGCGCTATAATAAGCGTATTAATTAATGCAGCATAATTTTCTTAATTGGTCATTAGGTTGAGAATACTTGTTCAAATGTCCTATGATTGCCTCCACGAGGCTTTTGAAGCTTTCAAAGTATCTGTTGTGCGTTACGTGGTA
>JALXAI010000243.1 GCA_026992215.1 Desulfobacterales bacterium
TATTCAAGTACGCCGTGTCGGAAATGGCGGATATCTCCGTGGAAATAATGAAAAAACACAATCTGGAAGGTGACGACCTTGCCCTGTTTATTCCGCACCAGGCAAACATAAGAATCATCGAGGCGTGCGCCAGGCGAATGAAGCTTGATCCGGCGAAAGTTATCATCAATATTGATCGCTATGCGAACACCACGGCAGCCACAATTCCCCTGTGCCTTTACGAGGCGGTGGTGGAAGAGGACCGGCTGAATAAAGGAGATTACGTGGTAATTTCAGCGTTTGGAGCTGGTTTTTGCTGGGGTAGCGTTTTGGTGAAATGGATTTAGCGAGCCTTTTCAAACACCGTTGAGACCCGGTTTCTTTCCCAGCAGTTCGTCCAAAAGCTCAAACATGCTTTCGACTTCGTAAGGCTTCGTAAGCACCCCTTTAAATCCGTAGGTTTCGTAGTCAGACATTATTGGATCGTTGGAATACCCGCTTGACACTATGGCTATCACATCAGGGTTCAATTCTCTTAACCGCTTGATTGCCTCTTCTCCACCCATTGCGCCGGGTACGGTTAAGTCAAGTATGACCGCATCGAAGGGGGCCCCTCTGGCCATAGCTTCCGAATAAAGCCTTACGGCCTCTTCGCCGTTGGTCGCGAGATCAACACGATATCCGTTTCTGGTGAGAAGTTCCCTGACAACGTTTCTCACCATTTCCTCGTCATCCATTACCAGGATGTGCCAGCCTCTCTCTTGTCGTTTTCTCTCCTTTCTGAGTCTTTCGACGGAAGTTTCGGAAGAGGCGGGTAACAAGATTTCGAATAGAGTGCCTTTTCCCTTTTTCGATATGACGTTTAGATGGCCGCCATGTTTTTTCACTATGGAATATGTAATTGTTAAACCAAGCCCGCTGCCTTCTTCTTTGGTGGTAAAATAAGGATCGAATATCCTGCCGAGATTTTCCTCGGATATGCCCACCCCCTGATCTTCAACTGTAATCCTGACATACCTGCCCGGTTCTACCCGGTTTCCTTCCGGGGACTCGATGAAAACATTTCTGGCTGATATCCTTATTGTTCCACCTTTCGGCATCGCCTGGTCGGCATTTAGCACAAGGTTATGAATTACCTGGTTGATCTGTCCCGCATCTACCTCCGCTAACCACAAGTCCGGTGGCAGATCATATTCGCAAGTACTTTTTGATCCCCTGAGAGCAAACTCGGTGGACGTTTTAATGATTTCAGCTATGGAAGCAGTCTTTTTTATGGGTGCCCCGCCCTTGGAAAAGGTCAAAAGCTGCTGGGTTAATCCGCGAGCCCTCACCGTTGCCTGCTCGGCCTGTTGAAGAATCTCATAGCAAGAACTGCCTTTTTCGATCTCTGCCCTGGCCAGAGCAATATTTCCCGTTATGGCAGCGAGGATGTTATTGAAGTCATGGGCGATTCCACCAGCAAGAAGCCCTATGGATTCCAGTTTCTGGGCCTGCTGCAAATGTTCTTCGAGCTTCTTTTGTTCCGTGATGTCCCTGACGAAACAGAGTATTGCAGGCCTATTGTCCCAGGTGATACGTATAGCATTTACCTGTCCCCATAATATTTCCCCTTTCTTGTTTACTACCCTGAAATTGTACATGCGCAGGGGGTCTTCTCCTTCCAACCTCATGAAATAGCGATCCAGAACCATGTCCCTATCTTCCGGATGAATATGGTCAATGAAAGGAATACTGGCCATTTCTTCGCTGCTGTAGCCCATCAACTTTTCCGTTCTCTTATTATGGAACTTG
>JALXAI010000244.1 GCA_026992215.1 Desulfobacterales bacterium
GTGGTTGTGTAAAGAAAAGGGTGCGGCACGGGTTACCATTGCAGAGAAAGACGGGAAAAGGAGACAGCGGGTTCGGGATTTGAATTCCGCCCATGAAGTAATAACGGATATAACAGAATCCGATTCCTTTGATGTTTTGATACCCGCGTGCAGGCACCTGCCGGATACCGACATTCTGGACCTGAAGCTGGAAAAAGGTGGCCAGCTCCTTCTTTTTTCGGGTACTTCCGGGGAATCTCGCCCTTTTTTCGATCTTATAAAGCTTGTTCATTACAGGGAGTGGAAGGTGATGGGAGCCTACGGGTGCAGGCCGGCTCAAATTGAAGAGGCTCTTCACCTTATTGGCTCCGGAACAATTCCGGTTGGGAGGTTAATCGACTGCAGGGTTGAAATTGATCAAGTTTACGAAACCTTTAAGCTGGTTGAGCGCAGGGAATGTTTGAAAGCAGTGATTTTGTTTCGGGAGATGAAGAGATGACGGAATTTGATGAAAAATATCTGAGAGAGTTCGGGGAGGTTTTGGAAAGGATTCTTGCCGGGGAAAGCCTATCCGAGGAAGAGGCGTATGAGGTTTTTCTACAGGTACTTTCGAATAAGCAGCCGGCCCTTAACCAGGGTGCTTTACTGGCGGCGCTCCGGGGAAAAGGTGAGAGTATCGAGGAAATAGCTGGATGCTGGCGAGCCATAATGCAGGCAGATACCGTTAAGGTCCGGTTTGATGATGGGAAAACACTGGTGGAAAATTGTGGTACGGGTATGGACAGGATAAAAACTTTCAATATCAGTACCGCTGCCGCAATTGTTGCCGCATCCCTGGGGGTGCCCATGGCACGGCACGGAGCAAGGGCGATCACGTCCCGTGCCGGTACCGTCGATATTGCAGAGGCACTGGGTGTGGACGTGGAATGTGGCGTGGACGTGGTGAAATCGAGTATAGAACAGGCAAATTTAGGTCTTTTCAACGGTATGAGCGCCAGGGTGCATCCAGAAGGGTTGTTTCGGATTCTTAAATACGTCCGGTTTGGCTCAATTCTTAATATATCGGCATCTCTTGCTAACCCGGCGACGCCGACGCTTGGAGCGCGGGGAGTCTGCGACCAGGCGATGCTGAAAGACGTGGCGCTCTTAATGAGGAGGCTCGGCTACAGAAAGGGGATTGTTTACACGGGGCTGGACATGAATGGCGAGGGTTCGATGGACGAAGTCTCGATTCTTGGGCTCACGAGGGTGGTGGAATTCAGCGAAAGCACGATGGATTCCTACGAGATTACCCCGGAGGTGATGAACATAAAAAGGGGTACCTACGATGATGTGAAACCCATGGGAGACCTTGAAAGTGAAGTCATCGAGTTTTTGAAGGCTTTCGTTCAACCTTCAAAAAGCAGCCGGGTTGATGCTATATGTGCTAATACGGCTCCTGTACTGTATGTTTACGGTATGACCGGCAGTTTCTCGGAGGGAGCCGCCATGGCGCGGGAAAGTATCGAGAGCGGACAGGCCCTCGAGCAGTTAAAACTATGGGTACAAACGCAAAACAGGATGCCTGAAAAGGGTATGGAAAAACTGGAAAAATATCTTTCATTTATCTGAGAAATAGCCGGCACCCGCGCAGGGGTGCCGGCTGGAATAATCCTGACTATTTTTTCATTCCTTTCATGAACGATTGCTCACATTTGTCGGCCATTGCTTCGGCCCTGTCTGCCGCTTTTTCGGCTCTCATCGCACTGTCTTCAGCGGCCTTGGCTGCTGAATTTGCCTGTTCTACCGCGCTTTGAGCCTTTGCCAGGGCCTCGTTGGTCTGTGCCTGAAGTTTTTCAATTTCCTGAGTAGTGGCACATGCGGATACCAGCACCATCAACAGTCCGAGAACGCAAACTAATGCAAGTACTCTTTTCATAATTTCTCCCTCCTGCATAGGTTTGAGATAATAACAAAAAAACGTTAATCTGGTTCAGAACTTCTCTACCACCCCCTTTCGCGTGTTACAGGTCAATGTCATTTTTGAAGAATGACGCCGATGGTTGAAGTAACATATCCTTGTAATTATCCTCGTCCTTTGACCTTGAAATTCTGGCAGGAACCCCGTTTTTTTCGTTTATGACCAGATTAAACAGCCTGGGGTCGACGAGGTGGAGTAACCCGTTTTCCTCGAGTTTTTCCAGCGCGTATTGTTTCAGGTCAGGTACTCTCTCGTAAACATCAGGATGTACTTCCATGTATACGTGGGAATCAGATTTACATACTTTAACGGGCTCATAGATAATTTCTACCCTGGTTCCAATCGGTACGCGACGGAATAAAACCTCTATGTCCTCCGGGTAAAGCCTTATACACCCGTGGCTGACGAGCCTCCCGACTCCCCACGGTGAATTGGTGCCGTGAATACCGTATCCCCTGATTGACAGCCCCATCCAGTAATCTCCCAGTGGATTGTCGGGTCCCGGCGGTATTGTCTTAACTTTATATTTTTCCCACAGCGACTTGGGGATGTGCCACGTTGGATGAACCCGCTTTTCAATGATTCTGGCGGTGCCTACCGGGGTTTCCCAGCCTTCATCCCCTATGCCCAGGGGGAAGGTGTAAATCTTTTTTTCTTTCTTGCAGAAATAATAGAGTCTTAGCTCGGGGATGTTAATAATAATTTGTCCGTACCTGGAAGCCGGTACAATCCAGAGGGTGGGTACCAGGTAAGTGCGTCCCCTGGGGGGTAGCCATGGATCCACGCCCTTGTAATAGAGGCTGATTTCGTTGTACCCCAGGTCAAATCGCCGAGCCACGTCCAGCAAAGTTTCTTTGTTTTTTAAAAAATAAGTTTTCATTCCCCCGATTAGAAAGGGTGACCTTGAAACCCCTTTACCCCATTTATCAAGCGGAAAATCTGCGGAGTAACACCGAACACCGGTTAGAACAGATAATGCCAGTATCAGCGGCAACCACCAGCACATGTACCTTTGGGAACTACGCTTCTTTCTGACACGATCCAACGGGTATATACTCTTAGCTTTTTCTAAAATAGATTACTTGGTTCAGCTTGCAGATTATATGCCTATTTTCGCACTATCCTGAGGTGGAAGTCAATAAGGATATTGAATTCAGAACTCTTTTTGACTCTGATGGCAAAGCGATGACTGTTTTTCGATAATTTTTTCAACCCTGGCGATGTCGGTGACGGTGTCGACTCCATGGGAATCAGTGTCGCTTAATGCTACAATGATCCTGTAGCCATTTTCTAACACCCTGAGTTGTTCCAGTTTTTCAATGCGTTCCAGGTGCCCCCGGGGAAGTTTTCTGTAAAGCTTCAAGAAATTAACGCTGTAGACGTAGAAACCGAGGTGTTTCAGAAAATCGGGCGGACCCGTATCGGGGGCTCTAGAGAGTGGGATGGGGGCCCTTGAAAAGTAAAGGGCGTAATTGTTTCTGTCGGTAACGACCTTTACCACGTTAACATCGGTAAATTCTTGCTGGTTGGTAGCTCTGAAGGCAAGGGTACCCATACTTGCTACCGGGTTTCTCTTGAATGTATCAACCATGGACCCTATTGCGTTGTACGGAAGAAGCGGCTCATCGCCCTGGATATTAACTACTAGATCCTCGTCGTTCAGGTTCAGCAGTTCGCAGGCTTCAGCAAGCCTATCCGTGCCGCTCGGATGGCTTCTTGATGTCATCAATCCGGTACCCCCCACGGACTCGATGGCTTCCTTGATTCGAACATCATCGGTGGCTACCACCAGTTTTTCCCAGCACCCGGCTTTTTGCGCGCGTTCGTAAACTCGAACTATCATCGGCTTTCCCGCAATCAACCTGAGTGGTTTGCCGGGAAGCCTCGAAGAACCGTACCTGGCTGGAATGATTCCGTATACCTTCATGGTTTTTTCCCTTTTAGCATGGGTTTGGGCACGTGGTGTTGTAAAAGCCAACAAGCAACCCCTGCTTCTTACTATGAGAAAGACTCAACCGGGACGATGAATCACTAAATCTGCCTTCCATAATTTTCCAGAAACTCTCTCTCCGGTCAACAGAAAGCTGTGATAATTCCAAAGTTGAGGAGCTAGGTTGTCTCTGATTTCGCGAGCCCCAGGTGGTGCCTCTTTAGGCTGGCCCGAATATCATCCCGGAAATCGAAAAAACGTTAAGGCTTGTCGATTGCTTTCCTGCTCGAAGCATGACTTCATGCGTGTATTGCTATTATTGCTAGTGAGGAAAAGTTGGATTGAGAGCACGGTTTTTGCATATACTGGAAAGGAAAATTCAAAGCCGTGCGGTAGCCCGAAGCCTGCCGACCGAAGGAAGGAGGTTCCCGTTTTTGCAGGATGAAAATTCGAGGATCTGCCAGATTATGCTGCCTTGATGGTTTGCAGGTGGAAGAGTCCTGTTGCACTTCGCGCGGTGATTCCGAGGACATTAAGCTCGGTGATGGATGTGCGGTAAAACAATCGGAGAGACGCAGGTTTCATGAGCACCACTGCCATAAAACCGGGCTGACTTCCTGGTATAATTGTATGTTCTCAATTATCGGAAAGTATTCAAAGGAGTTTCCATGGCAAAAAATTTCTCAATCAATGCAACGTACAACGATGGATGTGTTTCATTATACCTGTGGGGAGATTTTGACGGGATTTCAGCGTTTGAACTGCTCAACTACCTGAAAGACCAGTGTCCGGATTGTTCAAGTATACTTGTGCATACTGAAGGTCTCGAGAAAATTGTGCCTTTCGGAATAGAGATTTGGAAAGATAACCTGTGGATGATTGCAGGGGAACTGGACAGGATTTCTTTTCTCGGCCCCAGGGCTTTTTATCTGGAGAGAAAGGAAGCCCCCGAAGAATATGAAAAATTCTATTCTGCCAAGCCCGTAGATTTTATGGAGATAGAAGATATTAACATCAATTCCTAGTGTTTCTCGAAATGTTTTTGCCAGTTTCTAACCATGCGTGCGAGTTCTTTCTTTTCGGCGGGATCGATGCCTTCGGGATCGAACCTGTAACGGTAATGTAACTCCGTTATCCGCCGTAGATCATCGGATCGGTCACCGACGAGTGGCGAGGAAGCAACCCTTTCTACCCATTCCTTGACACTTTCCCACGGCTGGCGTTCGTAGCCCAGAGTGCTCAACACCTTTTCAATGGCATAAAAGTCCGAATCTTTACCCTGGTGATGTTTGAGCAACTCTCTTTCTCCGGCCGACCGGAAGCGCATTTTTCGCACGATACCCCTTCTCGTATAGATGCGCACGAGCAGAAAGACAAGAATCGGTACGGTAAGCCAGATGATTACCTGCCCAGAGATCAGGTTTTTTCTCTCTCCCCATTTCCACTTGTAATACAGGAAAGCAACCTTTGCCCATATGTCGTAAAGTGATTCCCAATCGGATCTGAGCGATGTATCCCTGCTAAACCAGGCCTGGGGAGTTGTGTCAAGATTTTGCCACCTCCCGTCAAGGAAAACCAGGGTCCACGCGTGAGCGTGTCTTTGTCTCACCACGTACATTTTTTCCAGTCGACTGTATTCACGTACGACGTAACCGGTGACATACCTGGCCGGTATGCCTGTTTTTCGGAGCAAAAGTACGGTAGCCGTGGCAAAATATTCGCAGTGCCCGGCGTGGCTTTTCAGCAGGAAATAACTGAGTGGTGAAAGCCCGCCGCGCTGTAAGGGCGGATGCAGTGAGTAGGTAAAGCGGGAACGGAAAAACGCGTCTATAGCACGAACTGCCTGGTGCGGCGTAAGGGAATATAATCCCAGCTTTTTTGCGACGGTGTCCAGGGTATTTTCTTCCCCGGGTGGCAGCTTCAGATCGTTGGCAACTGGTGGAGTGTCGGTGGTAATGGTGTCAGTATAGTACGTGTCATAGGAAATAAGTTTCGGGCCTTCCTCTACCGTTAGGGTACCAAGCCTGTTAACAAGTACCCTGGAGACAAAAAGCCTTGCTATCCTGTAAGTTCCCGTGGGAATGGGCAGAATACCTGAACCGCCCTCCAGGTAGTAAAAGATAGTGGCTTTCTTAGGTTTTCCTGATGGCAGGCCGAGTTTCCAGCTCTGGCTTCCCGAATCGTAGAGCACCGGTCTGAAATAGGGACTAGAATCAAACCAGACAGATGTTCTGAAGATGTTATATGTTGCAGTTCTGAGATACCCGGGTGCCTTGTTCCCGTGTCCCGGTTTTACCCTGGCAATTATCTTGCTCGAGTGCTTGAGTTCTATGATATCACCGAGGGAAGTGGTGCTTTCGTACGGGTCGGTTCCTATGCCTATTAGTTCGGTGAGCCA
>JALXAI010000245.1 GCA_026992215.1 Desulfobacterales bacterium
AAAAAAAGGGCAAAAAAGTCATCATAAAAAGCCCCGTGATGGGCGAAGGGAAACAGCTCCTGATGCTCGCGAAAGATAACGCCGCCAAACACTTCCACGTCAGACAGAATGAAAAACGAGATTACATTGAAGTGAAAAACCTGGCACAGAAGATCTTCAAACTAAAGCGACAGCCATCCTACGTCGCGTGCGTTGACATATCGCATTTCCACGGGGAACACACAGTCGGATCACTCGTTGTGTTTCACGAGGGCAAACCCCTGAAAGGAAAATACAGACGATTTATGATGAAACCTGAATTTCCACATTCCAATGATCCGGCCATGATAAGAGCCTTACTTGAAAGGTACTTAGCGGATCACGAGGAAGATGCCAGGAATCTCGACATCCTGCTGATAGACGGGGGCATAGCCCAGCTGAACAGTGCGGTCAAAGTACTGGAGAATTCCGGCTACGCAGACCTGGTGGTAATAAGTATAGCAAAGGGAGATCAGCAGTGGTTCGAAGGACTGCCCCGGAAAACTCCGGATAAGATATATATCCCTAACCGCAGGAATCCCGTTTCCCTTCGTTCGGCTCCCGCGCTGTTACTGTTCATTCAACACGTGAGAGACGAAGCGCACAGATTCGCCATTTCGTATCAACAGCAAAAATACAGGAAACACCTCACCACCTCCCTGCTTGAAGAAATCCCAGGAGTAGGCAAGAAAAGGAGGAACCAGTTACTCATGCACTTCGGAAATATTCATAAAATTGCTACCGCTTCCCTGGATGAATTACTGGAAGTAGACGGGCTACCGGAGAACGTCGCCAGAAATATTCTTGAATTCTTTCAAAACAAAAACCAGCAGAGCTGATCGGGAGGAAACCCAGAATCGAAAGAGTCCGGCAGCTGTTGCGGTACCTCGCGCTCAACCCCGATTTTACTAAACTCACCTGCAAGCATCAGCGCACCAAAACGCAAAGCCGCAACAGGGTGCAAAAACTTCCTCGAAAATAGCAATGTGATGGGATTTCTCGCAATTATTTCCCGCAGGCACAAAGCTTTCCACGGGTTGGCGGGGTTGAGTCCCGGTCTATTTAATCAGGAAACCTGTAATTGGCAACCGGTATTCAGGCTGCAAACACACCACAAAAGTAACCCCGGTGCATCCATGCGATACGGGTTTCGGAAATAAACAAGCGATGCACGCCCCCGTCAAGAAGCAATCCAGGTAAAACAATTCAGGCAGGATATAAGGAAGCCAGCGTCGTCTCTGCTCACCTCCATGCAGACGGGCAGGGTCTCCTGCTGCTTTTATAAGGCTCCAGTCGTCCAAAACACGGAACCCGGGGCTTTTCGTTCGAAACCAGCCAAGATAAGAATCTTTAAGCAGCCACGGTGTATGGACGAAATTTTGGCGCTATTAATCTTCGAGCGCTCAAAGGGACGTATTTCAAAACGACTAGTGAACCCTTTTCAATAGCGAACGACAGATTTTCCTTAATTTGACATCGGAGATCTTTTTAAGGACTTTCTTGTCTTCGTCGGTTAGTTTTCTGATGCTGGTTTTCCTCCTTGACCTTTTTCCCTTCTTCCCCGACGCCCCCTTCGGCTTCACGAACCTTTCGGCTTCTTCCCTTATTTCCCCGAGCCGGAATCGTATATCAAGAATAGCCTGCTTTCCGGCCAACTCTCCAAGCTTATCGATAATCACCGCCTTGTTCATCTCAAGGTGATGTTTCCATACCGGATCACTTACTATCACGTGTAACACGTTTCTTGTGAGCCTCCTCGGCTGGCTATGTCTGGCCACTTCTTTGCCAACAATATCCTCCCACGCTCCGTAAAGGGTCCTTGGGAAGAGCCTTTTCTGCTCGAGAATTTCCTCAATAACTTCTCCGACCAGCACAAACTCAGGTTCTTTTCCTGTCGTCTTCTTCATTCCGGCAAACAGTTCCTCCGGCAATAACTTGATTGGTATATTTTTGTCACTATATTAATAATGCGTCGACGGTAAAAGGGCAAAAAGTGCCTTCGAAAAAAATTTGACATTATAACATTTATATGATATGAGTTTTAGGATTAACCTACCAGAGAAGTCCGCATATGATTGTAAATGTTCTTCCAATATTGCAAAGCACGTTCCCGGGATACCTGGTATTGATTTGCCATCAGAGCCGGATTTTATCACCAGGGAAACTCTCAATCAATAACAAAGGAGGGAAGCGCCTATGGAACCTTGCCTGAAACCAGAAGCAGCAGAGGCCAAGACAACCGAAAAACCCACCCCCAACCCCGTGATGGTCAAAGAAGGGAAAGGGTGGCGGAACTTCGTCTGTCCGCACTACGACGAGTGTCTGAACCTTGCTGCAAAGAGCATGTGGCCGGGCTTTACGTGTAAGTTCTGCGAGTTTAACGTGAAAGGTGACCAGGAGATATAAAATTAAAAGGGAGGGTTTGCCACGAACCCTCCCTTTTAATTTTAACCATTTTATCCGCCGGTAAAAAAAGCTGTTATTCTTCCTTTTCAGCTTTCTCTTCCCCGCTCGCCGAATTTTCCTCGGGCCCGGATACTTCCTTCGCTTCTTCTTCACTTACCTCGGATAGCTCTTCGGACTCGCCAGCAGCAGCTTCCTTGACCTCACCTTCTTCCCCTTCTGATGGCTCTTCCGCAGCACCAGGAGTACCCTCAACTTCACTGTCCATGGCTGCTGCTCCGCCAGCGGCCTCTTTAACTCTCGCTTTTTCTTTCTTCTTTTTCTTGGCGGGGCGCTTCTTTTCGAGTGTTTCAAAGTCTATCAGCTCGATCATGCTCATGGGAGCCCCGTCACCTCTCCTGTACCCGATCTTAATAACCCTCGTATATCCGCCGTTTACATTCTGATATCTCGGGGCCAGCTCGGCGAACAGCTTATGCACAACGCTCTTATCCCTGATTACCCTCAGGGCCTGTCGCCTGGCAGCCAGGTCCCCCTTCTTACCGAGGGTTATCATCCAGTCAACCCACCGGCGAATTTCCTTGGCCTTGGCGTCGGTAGTCATTACCCGCTCGTGTTCGAGCACGGAGGTGACAAGATTGCGAAACATCGCCAGCCTGTGGCTGCTCGTCCTGCTCAGTTTTCTTCCTGCTTTCCGGTGTCTCATTTACTCTTTTTCCTTTCTAGCTTCAAGTTCCTCTCGTGATGGAAAGTTTTCAAGCTTCATTCCGAGCGAAAGACCCATCTCAGCTAGTATCTCCTTGATCTCGTTCAGAGACTTTCGGCCAAAATTTTTCGTTTTAAGCATCTCAGCCTCGGTCTTTTGAACCAGTTCACCTATATAGCGGATATCGGCATTTTTCAAGCAGTTGGAAGACCTCACCGAGAGCTCAAGCTCATCGACGCTGCGGAAAAGATTTTCATTGAGTTCAGGTTCCTTCTTTTCTTCTTTTTCTTCTTCTTCAATCTCGGGTTCCTCATCAAAATTGATAAAGACGTTGAGTTGTTCCTTGAGAATCTTGGCCGCATATGCCAGTGCATCTTCGGGAAGAACGGAACCATCGGTCCATATTTCCATCGTCAGCTTGTCATAGTCGGTCAGCTGTCCGACCCTGGCCTGGGTCACAACGTAGCTGACCTTCTTGATGGGCGAGAAAATGGCATCAATGGGTATTGTCCCCACTGGCATATCCTTGTCTGCATTTCGCTCGGCCGGTACGTAACCCTTGCCCATCTTGACGTTCATCTCCATCATCAACTTGGCATCGGGAGACAGCGTCGCAATGTGGTGTTCGGGATTTATTATCTCAACGTACGACTCCGCCTTAATATCGGCAGCAGTGACCTCACCCTCGCCCTCCTTCTCTATCCTGAGAACCGCTTGCCTTTCTCCATCTGTCAACTTGAGCCTGATTTCTTTAAGATTGAGGATGATGTCGGTTACGTCTTCAACCACACCCGGGATCGTGGAAAACTCGTGCAAAACGCCGTCTATCCTGACGCTGCAAATCGCCGCTCCCTGTAGCGAAGACAAAAGGATGCGCCTGAGCGCGTTTCCCAGCGTAATTCCGAAGCCCCGCTCCAGCGGCTCGCAAACAAACTTGCCGTAGAACCTATTGGACTTCTCGGAATCAATCTGTAATCTCTTGGGTTTGATTAATTCTCTCCAGTTCCTGTACATAGGTCTTCTTTACCTTCCGGATTCTTTTGTTTACTTAGAATACAACTCCACGATGAGCTGTTCTTTAATTGGCATTGTTATGTCTTCTCGAGTCGGATAAGTTTTAACAGTACCCCTGAAATTTTCCTTGTCCAGCTCCAGCCATCCCGGGACTCCCCTTCTCGGAAGCGCCTCCAGGGCCTCCACGATTGGCGGGACCTGCCTGCTCTTCTCTTTTACCTCGATAACATCTCCCACCTTTACAAGGTACGAAGGAATATTTACCTTCTTTCCATTTACCACGAAATGGTTATGGCGCACCAGCTGCCTTGCCTGGGCAAGCGAGTTGGCAAACCCGAGACGGAAAACCACGACATCAAGCCTTCTTTCCAGGAGTATTAACAGGTTCGTACCGGTGATGCCCTTCTGTCGTTCCGCCTTCTTGAAATAATTCTTGAACTGCCGCTCGAGAAGCCCGTACATTCGCTTTACTTTCTGCTTTTCCCTGAGCCGGATTCCATAGTCAGAATACTTTATCCTTGCCTGCCCGTGCTGTCCGGGCGCATAACTTCTTCTTTCGTAGGAACACTTATCCGAATAACAGCGATCGCCTTTGAGATATAACTTTGTGTTTTCCCTTCGGCACAAACGGCAAACCGCTCCTGTATACCGAGCCAAATTCAACCTCCTTGTCTGTAGTTACTCAAACTCAAAACCAGCCTCTCTCAAAACTTACCCTTATACCCTTCTTCTCTTGGGTGGACGACATCCGTTGTGCGGAATCGGCGTCACATCCTTTATCAGTGTAACTTCGAAACCGGCAGCCTGCAAAGCCCTGAGGGCCGCTTCACGTCCAGAACCCGGTCCCTTCACGTAGACCTCAATGGTTCGCATCCCATGCTCCATGGCCTTTTTGGCAGCATCTTCCGCGGCCACCTGTGCCGCAAACGGGGTACTCTTCCTGGAACCTTTGAAACCCCTGCTTCCCGCACTTGACCACGCAATCACGTTACCGCTCTTGTCAGTTATGGTAATGATCGTGTTATTAAAAGTCGACTGAATATGGGCAATGCCACTGGGTATATTTTTCTTTTCCTTGCGCTTTCTGCCACCGCCTTTTACCGCAGCCATCATACCTCCAGCAAAAATCTTTAAATGTTAACCTTTTTTCCTTCTGCCCACAACAGAGCGACGAGGTCCTTTACGCGTACGGGCATTGGAATGAGTACTCTGCCCACGTACAGGCAATCCTCGCCTGTGCCTCAGTCCCCTGTAACATCCAAGGTCCATGAGACGCTTGATGTTCATGGATACTTCACTTCTCAAGTCTCCCTCAACCTTGTACTCCCTATCAATAATCTGACGAATCTTGGTAATCTCCTCTTCGGTGAGCTCGTCTGATTTCTTATTCCAGTCTATCTGCGCCTTCGTCAGAATCTTCTGGGACGTGGATCGGCCAATACCGTAAATATACGTGAGCGCGATCTCAATTCGCTTATTCCTCGGTAAATCTACTCCAGCTATTCTTGCCAATGATCACTCCTCCTTAAAAAACACAATTTATCCCTGTCGCTGCTTGTGTCTTGGATTCTCGCAAATCACGCGCAATACGCCATGACGTTTAATTATTTTACACTTCCTACATATTCTTTTAACCGAAGCCCGTACCTTCATTGGATTCTCTCCCGGCAATACAGTGTTACCATTCAAACAACATCCAAACCAAAACCCTTTGCGCCCCGGGAATCGGGTTCCTCCCGGGACTCGTTACTTCTTGGAACGATAAATTATACGCCCCCTGCTGAGGTCGTACGTCGACAATTCAAGGGTCACCCTATCTCCGGGCAGGATCTTAATAAAGTGCATTCTCATCTTCCCGGAAATATGAGCCAGAACCTTGTGACCATTGTCCAGCTCCACCCTGAACATTGCATTGGGCAAAGTTTCGATGACCGTTCCTTCAACCTCAATGGGTTCTTCCTTAGCCATCCTGAGTACTCCATCATTTAAGTTCGGTTAAGATATCCGGACCATCTTCGGTAATAGCAACGGTATGCTCAAAGTGAGCCGAAAGTTTACCGTCTTTCGTAACCGCTGTCCAGTTATCCGCCAAGATTCGAATTTCAGCGGCACCCTGATTAA
>JALXAI010000246.1 GCA_026992215.1 Desulfobacterales bacterium
TTTTCAGAGACTGGTTGAATCGCGAAATAGAACAAGGCAACCTGGATAAGACCACAATCCACAATATGCCTCTCTCCGAGCTTTTAGAGAAATTCTGGAGCACCTTTCTCGAACAGAAAGGAGAACATCACGGAGGCCATCGCTGGATCGGGACCGGGGGAACGTCGGCCTTTGGCCATTCAGGTCGAAGCACCCGAGGAATACGCGTGGGAGGAGAATCGTCCGGTTTTTCGGCCTTGAAGGTGATTCAGCAACGGCGTTACATAGATTACTCTTCCAGCTCCTCCCTTCGAATGGAAAACCTCTCACAGGTCCTCCGTATGCTCAAGAACCTGACTCCCGTTGGGCCGGAAACAGAGCTGGACATAGATGAAACTATCTACCGCACCGCCCAAAACGGCGGAGAAATCGAATTATGCTTCCAACGTGAACTCCGAAACCGACTAAGAATCCTCCTTCTGCTTGACAACGGCGGATATTCCATGGTTCCCTTTACAAAGCTGGTGAGCCTTGTATTTAACAGGTTGAAGCACGTGTTTGACGAAGTCGAAACGTTTTACTTCCACAACTGCATCTACGGACATGTCTACCGAAATCCCGAAAGAACAAAGCTTCTGCCTCTCGAAAAATTAGCAAGCAAAGAACCGGACAGCAGGGTCATTATCATTGGCGACGCCAACATGGCGCCCACCGAGCTTTTTCTCTCGGACGGGGCCATAGACTGGGAAACCAACGAAAGAATAACCGGACTCGAATGCCTGAAAAAAATTGCTGGCCGTTTCAAGTGTTCTGTCTGGCTCAACCCCATACCCAGGCACGAATGGGACACTCAAAGTCCGACCATTCGAAACATTGCACGAGTTTTCCACATGGAGGACCTCACCCTGGAAGGCATCAAAAACGCCGTGGAATACTTAAACGAACGAGGAAATATATATTCAAAAAGAGGATAACAACTCGAAGTGGCATACGTTCAAAAAGAAGTCAGGCACCTGGTCGGAAAAGCGATCCATGATTACGACATGATAGCAGACGGAGATAACATCCTGGTTGCCGTATCCGGCGGCAAGGACAGCTTCAGCCTGCTGTGGCTGCTCCACGAAAGACTCTCAAGGATACCCATCACTTATAACCTCCGTCCCGTGCACATTGACCTGGGATTTTCCTCCCCGAACATTGAGACGATAGAAAATTTTCTTCAAAAATTTCCGTATCCGTATAGAATCGAGAAAACCACCTATGGCATTAAGGCGCACAGCGATGAAAACAGGGAAAACCCATGCTTTTTGTGCTCGTGGCTGAGGCGAAAGCGGCTTTTTGAACTTGCAAAAGAACTTGGTTGCAAAAAGATTGCCTTCGGTCATCACATGGACGACCTGATAGAAACCTTCTTTTTGAACATCTTTTACAGCGCGCAAATAAGTACCATGGTTCCTTACCAGGAATTTTTCGGTGGAGAACTCATTGTTATAAGGCCCCTTTGCCTGGTTTCGGAAGATAAACTACTCAGGTTGTGTAAGCTAGAAGGAATACCGATCCTGAACAACCCGTGCCCGTCTTCTTCCGGCGGCAAGCGGGAAAAGATAAGGAAAATGCTAGAGGAATTTTACAGGGAAAATGAAAAAATCCGCGGTAACATCTTCCACGCCATGCATAACGTAAATCTTGAGTATCTGCCCCAAAAACGGCGGAAAACGAAAGGATAAGGGCGATGAGTGAAAAGGAAATTATTCTTATCGACGGGAATTCGTATATTCACAGAGCCT
>JALXAI010000247.1 GCA_026992215.1 Desulfobacterales bacterium
GTTTGAAAAGAGTGAAAACAGGGTGTGAGTAATGATGGTATCTTACAGGGTTAAACTGGTTATGGTGCTGGCTGCATTGGTGTTTGTGCTGGCGTCTGCCTTTTCTCCCGGTGCTCGGGCTGCCGGTAATCACGTAAACGTTATAAAGGTTAACGATGCAATTAATCCCGGAACGGCCGAGTTTATAGAAAAGGCCATCAGGGTTTCGGAAGAAGACGGAGCAGCCTGCCTTATCATAGAGCTTGATACTCCCGGGGGGCTTGTCACTTCCATGAAAAGAATCGTGAAGGCGATTCTTAACTCGAGGGTGCCCGTGGTTGTCTACGTTGCACCGAGCGGCGCCCAGGCTGCATCGGCAGGGACCATGATTACTCTGGCCGCCCACATCGCTGCCATGGCCCCGGGGACAAATATCGGTGCCGCACATCCCGTGGGCCCCGGCGGTAAAGACGTTGAAAAAACAATGAGCGAAAAAATCGTTAATGACCTGGTGGCGTTCACTAAGAGCATAGCAGCCCAGAGGAAAAGAAACATGAAATGGGTCGAGAAGGCGATTCGTAAGAGCGAATCGATTACTGCTTCGGAGGCTCTGAAACTGAGGGTTATCGACCTCATTGCCAGGGACATGGATGAACTGATCAAAAAGATTGACGGCAGGAAGGTAAGGCTTGTAAACGAAACGGTAGTGTTGAAGGTAAAAGGTTTACCAAGGAGAGTTATTGAAGAAACGTTCAGGGACAGGATCCTCAGGACCCTGAGCAACCCAAACATTGCTTATATCTTGATGATGATTGGCCTGGCGGGACTCTACTTTGAACTTGCACACCCCGGAGCGATATTCCCAGGAGTGATAGGCGGGATATCTTTGATACTGGCTTTTTTTGCCTTCCAGACTCTCCCGGTTAATTATGCTGGATTTTTGTTAATCGCTCTTGCTATCATATTTTTTATACTGGAGATAAAGGTTACATCTTACGGAATGCTGAGTGTTGCGGGTGTCATCAGCCTTATACTCGGTTCACTAATGATTTTCCCGGGCAGGCAGGAATACGTACGGATCTCATACCAGGTGCTGATACCAACTGTAATAGCAGTGTCAGGTTTTTTTGTGGTGGTTGCTTCCCTTGCTTTTAAGGCTCAAGTGGCCAAGCCGAGAACAGGGGCTGCTGGCCTGGTCGGGGAGGTGGGAGAAGTAAGGGAAGTGGCGGGAGACCGCCTGAAAGTTTTTGTTCACGGCGAGCTGTGGAATGCCGAGAGTAGCGAACCCGTAAAACTGGGGGACGCAGTAAGAGTTGTGGATGTTGAAAGCTTGAAACTCCGGGTGAAAAAGGTGGATACAGGGCACGGAGAGTAGTTTGGCGTTTTTTTATACCTCCCTTGAAAATAGTGTTTTAGACAGCAAAGTTAGTTACCTTATAAATCTTATGTTCTGAAAGGAGGAAACCGTGTCATTATATGGTCTTATTGTTATAGTGGTACTCGGCTTGATGTTCCTGGCTTCGGCCATCAGGGTGTTGAATGAATATGAGCGGGGTGTGGTTTTCAGGCTTGGGCGTGTGATTGCGGCCAAGGGTCCTGGGCTCATTATTCTGATTCCTGTTATGGACAGGATGACCAAGGTGTCGCTGAGGTTGGTGGCGATGGATGTTCCCTCGCAGGATGTTATAACCAAGGACAACGTTTCGGTTAAAGTCAACGCCGTTATATACTTCAGGGTAATGGATCCGGTAAAAGCGGTAATCGAGGTGGAAAATTACCTTTATGCAACCTCGCAGCTTGCTCAAACCACGTTGAGGAGCGTATGCGGCCAGGCGGATCTTGATGAGTTGCTTTCTGATAGGGAGAAAATTAATTCCGAGCTGCAGGAGATACTCGATAAGCACACCGACCCGTGGGGAGTGAAGGTAACCACGGTTGAAGTGAAGCACATAGATTTGCCCCAGGAGATGCAGAGGGCAATGGCCAGGCAGGCTGAGGCCGAAAGGGAGAGGAGAGCAAAGATAATTAACGCGGAAGGAGAATACCAGGCGGCCAACAGGCTGGCAGAGGCGGCGGAGATTATCTCCGAGCATCCCATGGCCCTGCAATTGAGGTATTTGCAGACGCTAAGGGAAGTTTCTGCCGAGAACAACACTACGACGCTCTTCCCGATTCCCATTGACTTATTTAAGCCCTTTATTACTTTTACCGAAAATATGGACAAGCTTCGCATTGAGCGTGCAGAATCCGGGGAACAACAGGGAGAAGGACAATAGGTGCTATCCCCGCACTCTTTACGGGATTATGTGGTTATACTTGCGTGTCAAGATTTTCATGGAAAACGGTTCCCGCGAACTCATAAACCTTCATCTTGCTGCGTGCTTTCCCGTGCAGGCGCAATTGCCTTAACCTGATGTATTTTTGTATCCGCGGAGATGATGCTGTCCGCGTTCTTGATGAAACACCACAAGAATAATTTCCCGCGGAGAGGAAGGCCTTTATGCATAGAGCGGAGCTTTTTCTCCGCATGAGTGGTTCGATGGTATAACGCTGGTAAACAGGTATGGTTAAAGGTAAGAAATCACTGCCTGTAGTTTAGTGATAAAATTTATGTTGTGGCTTGACTGAATTGCTTTTTGAATTTATGTAATAGCGAACGGTTTGGGGAGCGAAGAATTGATCGTTTCCTCGAATGCGCCATAACCGGAAAGCACGGAAGTATTTTACTTGTGTAGCTTACATTTTTGGGATTACGAGGTCGATAAGGAGCGGAAATCATGGGAAAGAAAAAGGAGAAGGTTAAAAAGGAAAAACCCCTTGAGAAGATGACGGCGAAGGAACTTCGCGAGATGGCACTCGAACTCGAAGGCATCGTCGGTGTTCATGCCATGAACAAGCAGGAGTTGATCGACGCGATAAAAGAGGTCAAGGGAATTGTTGATGAAAAGAAGAAGCGGACCGACATAGACGTGAGGGCAATCAAGAAAAAGATCAAGGAGTTACGTGAACTGAAGAGGCAGGCCAAGGAGAAGGGGGACAAGAAAAGAGTTGAGATTTTGCGCCGCAGGATGAGCAGGCTAAAAAAACAGACCAGGAGGGCTGCGGCAGCATAAGTGATAGGCTTTTCCCTTTGAGTAAATAATTTCCGGAACTGCTGCACGCGTGGCAGTGTCAGGAGTTGAAAAACCCGTTTCACGAGGTGAAACGGGTTTTAAGATTTGCGGGACGTTGATGGAGAAGTTAAGAAGAATCCTCGGTAGAATTGACGGGAAGGGCTACAAGGCCTACAAGGACCTGAAGGGAACATACCGATTCCCTCGCTTTGATTTGTCAGTTGATCATGTTCAGGGGGATCCCTTTGCGTCGCCTTCCAGGTTAAGCGCCAGAATAACCCTGGAAAACGCGGGATTTCCTTCCGAGTTTTTTACCTCCTCGACTCGAAAATTCGCCCTTGCAGATTTCCTTACCCGGCGTTTCATGCAACTTGCGAAAAGATCATCGCGGACATCCAGGGGATCGGGAAAAAGCGGGCTGGTTTCTATTCACTGCGGCCATCAGGAAATATTGCCCAGAAACAGTGTTGTGGTAACTTCGTCTTATATTGAGATAAGATTCCTGGTCGGGTTGCCTGCCGCGGGACGACGAATATTGGGCAGGGAAGCACTGGCTCTGCTTTGTGAAGAGCTTCCCGTGATACTGCGGCAGACCCTTTTTTATTCTTCCCTGGATTCCCTGGCGCTAAGGAAGCATGTCGAAGTTGCGGAAGACCAGGAAGCAATGCGGCGACAACTACGTGAAAAGGGCCTCGTGGCATTTGTTGCCAACAACTCGGTACTGCCGAGAGCTTCCGGGGTTGATCCTGGGCCGATGAAGTCCGGGGTGGTTCCTTTTGTTTCACCCGCCTCGCTGCAGGTGGAAATGGACACGCCCAATCGAGGTAAGATCCCTGGCATGGGTATTCCCAAAGGTATTACTCTTATCGTTGGGGGTGGTTATCACGGCAAGTCGACGCTTCTTAGGTGCCTGGAGCACGGAATTTACAACCACATACCGGGAGATGGCAGGGAGTACGCGGTAGCTGTTCCGAATGCAGTTAAGATCAGGGCAGAAGATGGCCGGAGCGTGGTTGGCGTGGATATTTCTCCTTTTATAAGTAACATTCCGGGCAATCGAACCACGAGTTTCTTTTCGACCACCAATGCGAGCGGCAGTACTTCTCAAGCCGCCAATATCATGGAAGCACTTGAGGCTGGATGTGAACTTTTGCTGGTAGACGAAGATACTTCCGCGACCAACTTTATGATACGCGACCAGAGGATGCAGCATCTGGTATCGAAAGACAAGGAACCGATAACTCCCTTTATCGATAAAGTTAAACAGCTCTACAGGGACTACGGAATCTCCACGGTGCTGGTTATGGGCGGATCGGGGGATTACCTGGATGTTGCGGATACCGTGATCCTCATGGATAACTACCTTCCCAGGGATGTCACAACGGAGGCCAGGGAGATCGCAAAAAAGTTTCCCACCATGAGGCGTTCCGAAGGTGGAGAAAGATTTGGAGTTGTTCCCGGACGAATACCCGCCGCCGAATCGTTCGATGCAAGCAGGGGGGCGAGGAGATGCAAAATCGAAGCAAAAGGAGTGGACACCCTGGTTTACGGGCGGAATATAGTGGACTTGAGCGGGATCGAACAGCTGGTTGATGTTGCCCAGACCAGGGCGATTGGATACGCAATTCTGAAATGGGCGAACATGCAAAGGAAACAACCTGACAAATTGTTTTCAGGGCTTACGAAGGTGATGGATCTGATAGATCGCGAGGGGCTTGATGTCCTTCTGCCTTTTAAGGCTGGTAATCTGGCTCTTCCGAGGTTGCTCGACGTTGCTGCCGCCATCAACAGGTTCAGGAACCTCGTGGTCAACAAGCCTTCCCCGTCAGAATAGAGTTAGACTACTGCCCTAAAAGCGTAAAACACGAAGATGTGCCTTAAGCTACGACCCCGTTTTCATAACTTGATATCCGAAAGCCGGGACTGAAAATTTCACGCAGGTCTTCAATGGCCGATTATCCTACCTGCTATTGCGTATACAACGGGGGATTTCGGTAAGTCACAAACGTTTCCTGGCGCATCTTCGGTGTTGCGTTATTCTATTGGTATAACGGTTACAAATTTTGTAATGCGCCTACAAATGGAGTTGACATCGAAATGGTATTTCCGCATAATAACTTGTCTTTCAAAAGCGTTTCCATGCGCTTTTATATTATTGTTTGCCTGGTCACGTTTAGGAGAATCTGATGGAAGCGAACAAGAAGATAGTTGCCGCTATTTCTGCTGCCGTTTTTCAATATATCAGGTCGGAAGAAGAAGCTGCCTTCGGGATTCCTGGGGAAATGCAGGCCGAACCTGCGCGGGGAGTTGCGTTGCCCAGTGTGTGGAGCCTTACCGGCAGGCAGAGCATGATGAATATGCGGAGGTTGATGCAATTCAGGTCAATAAGGAAAGTTTAATGGTCAGTCGGCCTTCAGAGTGATGATTGGGTGATCAGCATGCGGGTTGACATCCAGTGGATTCGAGATGATGCTAAAATTGGTTTTAAGGAGAGATTAAATGGAAGCTGAAAAGCATGGTGCGTTGACTGCGGGTTTATGTGATGAACCTGTAAAAGTTACCAATCCTGTCAAGATACAGGATCTGACCTTTCGTGATGGACACCAGTCGTTGTTTGCCACCCGGGGGCGAACTGAAGACATGATTCCAATAGCGGAAGAGATGGACAGGGTTGGATTTTATTCCATGGAAGTTTGGGGTGGAGCTACCTTTGATACCATGCACCGCTTTCTTGCGGAAGATCCGTGGGAACGCCCGAAGGTTCTTAAAAAATACATAAAGAACACGCCTTTTTCGATGCTTTTGAGAGGGCAAAACCTTGTTGGCTATCGCAATTATCCTGACGACGTTGTTGAGGCTTTCGTGGAGCAGGCCTGTGAGTTTATCGATATATTCAGGGTGTTCGATGCCTTAAATGATTTCAGGAACTTCGAAACGGCCGTAAAAGTTATAAAGAAGAACAACAGGCATTTCCAGGGTACCATATGTTATTCGCTTACCCAGAGGCGAATGGGAGGGGATGTATATAACCTCGAGTATTACCTCAAGAAGGCCAGGGATCTAGTTGACATGGGAGCGGACACGATTTGCGTCAAGGACATGGCTGGTTTGCTTGCTCCCTATGATGCTTACATTCTTATCAAGGCATTAAAAGAAGAAA
>JALXAI010000248.1 GCA_026992215.1 Desulfobacterales bacterium
ACTGAAACAAATCCTGGCGGGAGGAGCTATTTTCCAGGGGGAGGTCATTGACGTCGTACCCGATGTCTATGCTTCTGTCTCAGAAAACGCTATGAAAAAGCTGGTGGAAGCCGGCCTGGTCGATGAAAACAGCTACCGGCTCTATTTGCACAACAGGATCACCCTGATGGTGCCCGAAGCGAACCCTGCCAGAATCGAAAAGGTTACCGACCTTGGACGGGAAGACGTAAGAATTTCCCAGCCCAACCCGGAATACGAAGACATTGCGTTTCATATCATTGACATGTACCGCGACGCCGGGGGGGAAGAACTTGTTCGGCGCATAATGGAGCAAAAAAGGGAAGAAGGGACTACCATTTTAACGATTGTCCATCACAGGGAAACACCGTTGAGAATTCTCAAGGGCACGGTGGACGTCGGGCCGGTGTGGGCAACGGAAATCATTAACGCCAAAAGAAACAGGCTCCCCATCGCGGAAGTCGACCCGGGCGTGGGTCTGGATCAAAGAGACAGAATAAACTACTACATAACAAGGATTAACAAAGCGCGAAACCCTGAAAACGCTGAGAAGTACATAGAATTTATCCTTTCAGACGAAGCACAGAACATCTATGAAAAATACGGCTTCGTGCCGCACCGACAGGGAGACTGACCATGGAACTCGCAGGCAAAAAGGTGGCAATACTGGCCGAAGAGATCTACAACGAACACGAACTCTGGTACCCGTACTATCGTTTGCTAGAAGCGGGAGCCGAAGTTACCATAGTTGGCAGTGGATCTTCGGATACTTACGTTGGAAAATACGGTATCCCGGTTAAGGTAGACAGGACTGCCGACGAGGTGTCGGCAGCGGACTTTGACGGCGTAATAATCCCGGGAGGCTATGCACCCGACCACATGAGGCGCTATCCGGCCATGGTAAAGTTCGTTAAGGAAATGGCGGAAAGCGGCAAGGTGGTCGCATCGATATGTCACGGAGGCTGGATGCTGGCCTCGGCTGAAGTGATCACCGGCAAAACGGTCACTTCCTTCTTTGCCATCAAGGATGATCTTGTTCACGCGGGGGCAAAATTCGTCGATGAAGAACTCGTTGTGGACGGAAACATCATTACGAGCAGAAAACCTGAAGACCTGCCGGCCTTTATGAAAGCGATAATCGGAGCACTAAAGGATTAACACGATAGCCGGAGCAGACGCTGAATTCTGATGCCTATACCCGAATTTCCGAACTTCAGGCCCCTTGAACTTAAGGACAAAGAGATCATCAGTGGGGTTTTTCGATCGATAAACCCGGTGATATCGGAGTTTACCTTTACAAACCTCTTTATCTGGAGACACAGCTACCGTTTCCAGGTATCCGCGCTTGACTCTACCCTGCTTATCCTGGCATGCCCTGAACCCGGAAAGCACTTTTTTATGCCGCCCGCCGGGGAAAACGTGTCTCCCGAAATCCTCGAGACCATGTTTTCTTTCATGACAGGCCAAAAATGGTCTCCGGTGATAAGGAGAGCTCCCCGCGAACTTATCGATAAACCGGGCATCCGGGATGACAACAGGTACTGTTTTACTCCCGCCAGGGACGATTTCGACTACGTGTACAGGACTAGAGACCTTATAGAACTCAGAGGTAAAAAACTCAGGAAAAAGAAAAATCACCTCAATTACTTCCTCAAAAATTACGATTTTGTATTCAAACCCCTTTCCGATAAGACCGTGCAGATGTGCGTCGAGATGCAGGAAGAATGGTGCAATCTCAAGGAC
>JALXAI010000249.1 GCA_026992215.1 Desulfobacterales bacterium
GAATTGTGGCCGGAGCAAAGGGCCTTGGTTCGGGGGTGAGGCTGGCTTCGGGCCGATTTGATCATAACGTGGCCCTCGCCGGGCGTGTTTACTGTAAAGTTGATGCGACAAAAGAAGGAATAGAGCCCGGAGATTTGCTCACCACTTCGGAGACCCCCGGTTATGCCATGAAAGTTTCCGATTATCCCAGAGCCCAGGGGGCTGTTCTGGGTAAAGCCATGGAAAGGCTGGAAAAGGGTAAAAGAGGCCTTATTCTTGTCCTTGTGACACTGCAGTAGAGAGGAGGGTGGGAAGTGAAAAAGACGATTTTTTGCGCCTTGATCGTTTTTCTTTGCATAGGTTTTTTCCCTGTCAGTGGTCTCAGTACGCCGATAAGTGTTTCAGAAGCCAGGAATGTTGCCGAAAACTGGATACGTTATATCATCTACCACAAAGGACGCTGGGGCAACTCCCGGTATGCGACGGTTGCCAGCGTAAAAGAATTCAAACGTAAGCACCGTTTATTGGGCTATATCTGTGATGTTGACCCCGCCGGATGTATTGTTGTCCCTAACACAAGGGAACTTTCGCCGGTGAGATTCTTTTCCGTCAGAAGCAGGCTCGATCCTGAATCGGATGAAGGGATGGTTGCGCTGGTTAAAGATCGTCTGGAGCGATACCTTTCGTGGATTGAAAAAAGTTCGGGTCTTGCCAGGAAAAGATATTGCAGAAAAAGAATTAACCGATACAAAGAATCGTGGGAGAGGTTGACTGCGAGTGCTGAGTCATTTCAGAATGACATGGAGTCTGAAACAGCTCCGGCGGATTATGAGGAAGGTGAACAACTGTTGATAACATACTGGCATCAAAGAGAACCATATAATGACCAGTGTCCGGATATGGGATGTTCGTGGACGTGTAACACTAATACTAATGCTCTCGTGGGGTGTCTTGCAACCGCCGGAAGCCAGATCTTTAGATACTGGGGTTGGCCGCCTTATGGAATCGGGGAACCATACTCGGATCCCTATGACTGGCCAAACATGCCGACTTGTTTTTCAACAGAGAGTTGCGTATGGGATCCGGTGAAGGTAGATGCTGTAGCTGAACTCTGTCATGAAGTTGGTATTGCCTTCAATCTGACGTATGGATGCGACGGAACGGGGGGGACCGTTTATTTTTCAGCAATTTTGCCGAATTTTCGATATTCCGGCGATGCAGTGATCAAGAGAAGGGTGGACTACCCTGACACGGAGGTGTGGGAAAACATAATTATTTCTGAGTTAAGGAAAAGGCGTCCGATACAGTACCTGATCCCCGGTCATGCGATCATAGTTGATGGGTGGATGACTGATTTGGGAAGCAACTTGTTTCACATCAATTACGGGCATGGTTTTACGTCGAATACGGGTTGGTTTGCTATTGACGATATTCCGGGAGGAGATGAGACCAACGAGGCTATGGTAATGCAGGTATATCCTGATTGTTCGCTGGGAGCAACACTGTCCGGGTCGTACGTGCTTCAGAGCTTTCCATATCGCTATTTTGACCAGGATGCCACGGGTACCGCTGCGACTTTCCAAGCAGGACAAAAGCTCCAGTTTTTACGGAACGTGGTGGTTCAATGCGACACCAACCCCGGTAGCTACATTGTTTTTAATGGTTCTGGTTCCAGTCCCACGCTACTTTTCAGTGATGGCAATCAAGCAAGGGGAATAAAGTTACATGGCGACGGTAGCAGGATGGTTTTGCATCGAGGGGGGAGTATTCGATTT
>JALXAI010000250.1 GCA_026992215.1 Desulfobacterales bacterium
GAAACCAAGTAACCCACCACTTCGTCAATCACCACTTCCGAGGGATCGTTCTTCCCGGAGACTTCTTCCATGGTGCCGGAGACTTTACACCCGATGCCGAAAAGAGCTACACACATAAGCCCGTATAAAGATACTGGAAGTCGGTACATAATCAAAAAAAGGGGGATGCCCACGCACAGGGTCGCGACGGTTCCAGGAGCAATCGGACAATAGCCGGTGTACATTCCTGTGGCAATTGCCTGTGCCAGCTTTTTAGTTTTATTTTTATCCATTTTGCATTATGCTAGATGTAAATTGAGTGCCCGGCTTCTAATGGCCAGGATCGAACCAACTGATTGAACGCCGCAAGGCAGAACTTCCCGGCATCATGATGAACAACAGTAAAAACCAGCCGCAACCTCCCAGGTTTTCACCGCCATCTGCCAGCCAGCAGGACTTTGAAAGCCTTTCGTACAGATTCATCGAGCCCGACGAGTACCAGTCGTTGGGAATAAACAGTGACGACGTGCCCATGGGTACCTTCGCTGCCATGGATCACCCTCCCTTTCTGCCCAGCCGGGTCGGTGGAAATGCTTACGGTTTCGGTTTCATCGAAAAAAGCTATTTAGACGAAGAAGATATCAGGTTCCTCGAAAGCATAGAAGAAGATGATCCGCGTGAACTAAGTAAACATGCCCGAAAAATAAACGAAATATACAAGAAACTGGGACTCCTGATCAGAGTCAGTTACAAAGGCTTTCGGTTCTACCTTATACCCATAAACCTTATCACACATTCCCTCCAGGACGTCAAATGCAAAGCAGATGAAATTGAACGGGTTATTATAAAACATGTTTTCAAGAAAAATAGAGAAAGGCTCGAAGTGGGGCTATTGACCTACGAAAATGATCTTATCGTTCATGAACTGGCAGGCCGGATGCCAACCATGAAATTCTCCACCTTTGATAACCTTCAAAAGTTAGGCAATTACCCGGGCAGCTTTGACCTGATTATTTTACCCAAAAATATCTATGAGTTTCTCTTCAATATAATTCCTGAATCTCCCCGCGGCGTACTCAGGGAAGACCATCTCTTCAAACACGCACGCTACCTGATCGGGAAGATTTACGACATGCTTGATCCGGGAGGAGAATTCTTTACGATAGCAAACTGCCTGTGGCCGGAACACGATGAAGCGGTGGAAGTAAGATTTACCAGCGAGCTCGAGCTAAAAAATTTTCTGATCTTTACTCACCTTTTTGAAACGGGATCGAGACCGGTTCCAAAAAACAATACCGTGGTGCTGCGGTTAAGAGACCTTTACTGGTATCTGAACGGTGCATATGTCTACGACGAAACCCTTTACGAGCTGCTGGGTGACCGATCCATCTTCAGTTTATCCCTGGAGGAAATTGAAAATCTTCCCTATCTTCGTACGAAAATAAATGAAACAGCCCTGTTTCAGAAGGAAGAAACATGGAATGATATTGTGCTTCCTTTTTTTAGCGAATTAACCCGTAAGCAGATTTTACCGGATTATTTGAAAGAATATCTGGACAGGAACGTAGTGAGCAACATTGAGCTACCGGGAACGGTGTTTCTTTTTCTTGGCGAAAAAAGGAAGCCGGCAGTCAATGTGGCAGAACTGAAAACGGAGATAGAAGCGTCGGGGCTTGCAGGATGCAAGCTGGAACTGGTAGCTCGATACAAAAACACGTTTTCTTATCTTTTAAATGTTCTGGACAGGGTCGAGCAGCTTTTATCAGGGAGCTT
>JALXAI010000251.1 GCA_026992215.1 Desulfobacterales bacterium
CAGTTACTTTTGCGGCAGGCCTTGCTACCGAAAATCTGAAGCCCGTTGTGGCCATTTATTCCACGTTTTTGCAAAGGGCTTTTGACCAGGTTATACACGACGTGTGCCTCCAGAATCTCCCGGTGGTGTTTTCCATGGACAGGGGTGGACTTGTTGGAGAAGACGGCCCCACTCATCACGGCACCTTTGATCTTTCTTACCTGCGTCATATTCCGAACATGGTGCTGATGGCCCCCAAGGACGAAAACGAGCTTCAGCACATGCTTTATACCGCCGTTCAGCACGACGGCCCTATTGCGTTGCGATACCCCAGGGGGAAGGGAGTAGGAGTGCCGCTTGAATCCAAGCTCAGGGAAATTCCCATCGGCAAGGCCGAAGTACTGAAAGAGGGGACAGATATTGCCATTGTTGCCATCGGTGCCACCGTTTACCTTGCGCTGGATGCCGCTAACGAACTAAAGTTCCAGGGCATTTCCGCGACCGTGGTAAACGCCAGATTTGTTAAACCTCTTGACGAAGAACTGTTGGTTGATCTTGCAAGCAGGTTCCCGATCATGGTGACAGTGGAAGAAAATGTACTGCAGGGGGGATTTGGTAGTGCCGTTCTGGAATGCCTCAGTGATCACGGAATCGTCGGTTGCCAGGTTAAAAGGCTCGGCATACCTGATAAATTCATTGAACACGGATCACAGAAAGTTCTTCGTTCCCTTTGCAGAATTGACAAGGAAGCGATCGTGGAGACGGTGCAGGAGTTAATGAAGGAACATGCCCAGAAACAAGATGCGGCTTGATAAGCTGCTCCTTGAAAAAGGTCTGGTAAGTAGCCGCCGGAGAGCCCAGGCTCTCGTTATGGAAGGCAAGGTAAAGGTTGATGACAAAAGAGTTACTAAGCCCGGCACAAAGGTTGACGAATCGGCTTTCGTGGAGATTCTTGAAAAGGAGATGCCGTTTGTCAGCAGAGGCGGTGTTAAGCTGGCGCATGCCCTCGATCATTTCAGGATTCGGGTTGACGGCGTTGTTGCCATGGATGTCGGAGCATCCACGGGTGGCTTTACGGATTGTCTGCTTCAAAGGGGTGCGGAAAAGGTTTTTGCCGTTGACGTCGGGTACGGTCAGCTTGACTGGAAGCTAAGAAACGACTCCAGGGTAATCGTACTGGAAAGAGAAAATATCCGCTATCTCACCCCGGAAAAAATCCCTGAACCCGTTGATATTGCGGTTATAGACGTATCGTTCATCTCTCTCAGGCTCGTAATCCCCGCGGTGGAAAAGTTCCTGGCCCCCGGGGGTAAACTTGTCGCGCTGATAAAGCCGCAATTTGAAGTGGGAAAAGGGAAGGTGGGGAAGGGAGGCGTAGTAAGGGACCCGGAAGAGCACCGAAGGGTGGTGGCTGAAATATCGGAGTTTGTAACGACAGCCGGATGGGATCTTCAAGGCATCGTGGAGTCTCCTCTCCTTGGTCCCAAGGGTAACAGGGAATTTTTTCTGTTCGCGGTAAGAAAACAAGGGTGAGCCTTGAAAATAATTTTTCTTTTTGTGGGGAAAACAAAAGAAAAGTTTCTGGCAAGCGGTATCGAGTATTACCTGGAAAAACTGGGTCATTACGTAAAAGCAGAAACGAGGATAATTAAGCCCGAGCCTGTAAGAGAAACCTCCGGTGCTGATTTAATAATTTCCAGGGAAAGTGAAAGAATCCTCAAGGCGATAAAAAATGAAGGGTTTCTGGTAGTGCTTGACAGGGGCGGAAAGGAAACGGACTCGGAAGGACTTGCCAGTTTTGTCTCCAGGCTTCGGAATGAAGGGCATAAAAACGTCTTTTTTGCCGTTGGTGGCCCACTTGGGGTGTCTGAAGAAATAAAAAGGCGAGCAGATCACGTGCTGTCTCTGTCAAAGATGACCTTTACACACGAAATGACTCGCCTGATTTTACTGGAACAGTTGTACCGTGCCTTTACTATCATACGCGGAGAAAAGTACCACAAATGAAGGGTTTTACACGGCGATTACTTCCGTGACTTCCGGTACTTCCTGCCTTATTATCCGTTCAACTCCAGCCTTTAGCGTCATTTGCGACATCGGGCATCCGTGGCATGCGCCCGTCAAACGGACCTTTACCACGCTGTCTTCCACTTCCACCAGTTCCACGTCCCCTCCGTCTCTCTGAAGGTACGGTCTGATCTTCTCAAGCGCTTTTTCCACTTTCTCTTTCATTACAATTCCTCCTTCAATTTCCCAGCGATTTTATACAGTATATCATCAGTGAAGCATAAATCAATCACAATAATTGAGCAACGGTCGGTTTGATATTGAGCGCTTCATTAAAATACTTCCCTTAAAACATGTAACGTTTTTGCGTGTCTTATTTTTGATCTTAATCCCGGTAGTCCAGTGCTCGAAGGCAAAGGAAAGAACAAGTCCTTTTGAGTGGGGAAAAGCGGATCGTGAGTTTTCTGAAGTATTGCTTGGTTGAAGAGGTTGAAAAAGGAAGGTTGAGAAGGTTGAAGAAGTTGAAATGGTTGAGATGGTTGAAAGGGTTTAGTGCTTTTTTCATTCTACCCTTTTTCCCTTGTCCCCTGCAGCTTGAATTCAGGAAGGGGCAGAGATCCCAAGTTCCTAAAGCAGGCTGGAAAAACCAGGTCGGAGATCCGCCTATAATTGTGCCATATGGCACTATCTCTGGCGGGACAGCTATTTTCACATAAACAAATAACGAATAACTAAATCTAAAGCTTTTGGTTGCGACTCCGCTGCCTTGGAGAGATTGCCTTGGCAGGGAATCTGGATCCTGTCCCCGGGGGGATGTGATGCCGTGATACGCCACCACGATTGGTTCAATACGCCACAGCCTTGGGTGGTACTGTTACGCTAGTTCCTATTTGATTTCCTTGACAGGTTACCCTTATGGGAGTATGATAACGGCGATTTTAGCGAAGCGAGAAATGATCAGTGTTTTTCACGAAAGTGGTTAGAGAAAAAACGATTTCATACCCATACATGCCCCAAAATGTTGTAGGTACTGTTTAACGCCACTTCGCTGTACGTGTGGGGTGTGTTTCCATTAGACACCGGCTAAAAATCACTCTTGAATCGGGGGTATAAATTGCACGCAGAGGACTATGAGCGATGCCTCAAGTATTTGTACGATCTGCAGAAATTTGGCATGAAATTTGGCCTCTCCGCCACGGCTCACCTTCTTGAACGACTTGGAAATCCTCATAGAAATCTTAACTTTATACACATTGCAGGATCGAACGGAAAAGGTTCCGTGGGGGCGATGATTTCGTCAATCTTGACGGAAGCAGGCTACCGCGTAGGCTATTATACGTCTCCGCATCTTGTGGATTTTACCGAACGTTTCAGGATTAATGACCGCGACGTGTCCAAGGAAAAGATCCTGAAAATTTTCAACGAGGTGAGAAAACACGTGGTGAAAGAGGAGCCTCCTACTTTCTTCGAAATGGTAACGGCCATGGGGCTTCTCTATTTCGCCAGGGAAGAAGTTGACTGGGCGATAATGGAAGTGGGAATGGGCGGAAGGCTGGATGCCACGAACGTGATTGAGCCCAAGGTCAGCTTGATAACGAGCATTTCCCTGGAGCACAAGGAATATCTCGGCTCAACCCTGACATCCATAGCAAGAGAAAAAGCGGGGATTATCAAAAAAGGGGTCCCGGTAGTAACTGGAGTAAAGCAGCCCTCTGCGCTTGCGGTTATCAAGGCGAAATGTTCTGCCATGGGGTGTAAGCTGTGGCAGTACAAGAAAAACTTTCGAGTGCGCAGGAGACGCCAGGGCGTATTTGATTACTACGGCCAGGAATGGCGTCTAAAGAACCTTGAGTTGCCTCTAATCGGCGATCATCAAATATACAATGCGGGATTGGCACTGGCCGTGCTGGAAGTATTGAGCAGAGACAACAGGATTTTTGTCTCGCTGGATGATGTAATAAACGGACTTCTTTCAGTTCGCTGGCCCGGGCGCCTTGAAATTGTGGAAAGGAATCCAATGGTTGTTCTGGACGGAGCCCATAACCCCGCGGGGGCAGAGGCGTTGAGACTCGGGCTTGAAAAGGAATTCAGGTACAAGGATCTTCACCTTATCCTGGGAATCATGCACGATAAGGACTGCGTGGGTATCCTGAAAAGGTTGTTGCCCGTGGCGGATTCTGTTATCTTTACTAAGGTAAATTATGAAAGAGCTGCCGATCCCGAAAGACTTCGTGCTCTCGCCAGACCATATCACTCGAGGCTGTACGTGATACCGGACGTGTTAAGCGCGATAAACCAGGCGCGAAATCTTGCTTCAAAAGAGGACCTCATCTGTGTTGCCGGTTCACTTTACCTGGTGGGTGAAGTTAAAAGTATATACATGAACGGGAAATTACCCAACCTAAGGATAGCAATGTAAAGGAGTGAGCTTTGCATCAGGGGGTGCAAAAAGCAAAAGGGCTCATAAGGTTTGCTATTCTGATATGCCTTGCCGTGTTAATGTCCATGCCCTCTTCCTCCGGAGCAAGCATCCTGGCAAAAGCCAAAAGGAGCAAGCTTCCGTGGCAGATACGTGCCGATGGCCTTAGCTATGACAGCAAAAACAAGGTTTACCACGCGGAAGGTCACGTGAGTTTAACTTCCGGCGACAAGGTGGTTAAGGCAGACAGGATAACCCTCAACAGTCTAACCCACATAGCCCATCTGGTCGGGAACGTGTACATTAAGGTAGGCAGAGACTGGCTCAAGGGAGAGGAAGGCGAGTTTGATATAAAAAAAGAAACGGGAACGGTGCGAAACGGGATCATATTCTTTTATGACCAACACGTCTACATACGCTCTGCGGTTATACAGAAAACGGGGAAGGATACCTATCATCTTGAAAAAGGTACCGTTACCACGTGTGATGGTGAAAAACCCGACTGGAAGTTTAAGTTTGAAGAAATGGACGTTACCATGTCAGGACGCGGAAAGGCCAGGAAGGTCAGCTTCAACATCGACGGGGTTCCAGTACTTTATACGCCGTATCTGACTTTCCCGGTCAAGCGCGAGCGCAAAAGCGGGTTTCTTTTCCCCAGCTACAGTACATCTGACCTCAACGGCTTCGGGATTACCACCCCTTTCTACTGGGCGATCAACGATCATGTCGATGCCACCTTCTATCCCAATTACTACTTTGACAGGGGCTTGATGATGGGGATGGAATTTCGCTACAAGCAGAGCAAGGAAAATCTGGGGATGTTCAGGTTTGATTACCTGTCGGACCACAAGAGTGATAAAGAGCTTGCAGACGCCGGATATCCGCGCGAAAAAAAGGAAAGATGGTGGTGGAGGAGCAAGAGCAACTTTACGCTGCCCATGAAGGTGAAAGGGCGTCTCGATCTTGATATTGCAAGTGACAGGAACTACCTGAGAGAATTTGATATCGGGCACGTAAGCTGGAGCGAAAGCAATCTTGCCTTCAAGAAACTCCTGGGACGGGGCCTCGACGATGATAAAAGCGTACTGGCCAGGGAGTCGACCCTTTACCTTACCAGGGACTGGGAATCGACACACCTGGGGCTGGAGCTCCACTACTGGGATAATCTCGACAGAAGCTACGATGAATATACCCTGCAACAGCTGCCCCGGCTTGCTTTGAATGTTGCCAAACAAAAAATAGGAAACTCACCGTTTTTTTACGAATTTGACTCCGAGTTTATGTATTACTGGAGACGCGAAGGGACAAAGGGGCAAAGAATTGACCTGTATCCGAGGATATCGCTCCCTTATAAGTGGGATAAATATCTTAACATTGAGCCGTCTTTTGGTGCTCGTGGAACCATTTATTTCACGGACAGCGAGAAAACAGCTGTTTCCAACGAAACTTTCGACGACTTTAACGCCAGGGGAATAGTGGATTGCAGGCTTGACATAACATCAAATCTCCAGCGTATCTACGATTTTAAGGTGGGCAGGCTTCACGGCCTGAAACATACTTTCAGGCCCGAGATAACCTACGAGTTTGTACCGGACATTGACCAGGATGATTTTCCGGCCTATGACAAGGTTGACCGCATACCGAAATATAACCGTATAACTTACGGTGTCAGTAACTTTTTCATTGGAAAGTACTGGTTAAACAATGGAGATTATGTTTACCCGGAAGTGGGTCGGCTGAAAATATTTCAATCGTATGATATCGAGGAATCTCCTGAAATATTCCATGACGCCGGAAGAAGACCGTTTT
>JALXAI010000252.1 GCA_026992215.1 Desulfobacterales bacterium
CATGTACAAGGCTTCGCTTTTTGACGCGTACGAGGAAAAGTACAAAAGACTCTACCAGTTTATGGAAAAGGGACACCTTCTTCAGGAGGTGGTTCTGGTGTTTGAGAGAAAATTTGGTAACAAGCTTATACAAGGAGAAAGAAAATGAAAAGAAGAGGAGGAGTTCAAGGAATGTTATGTGCCAATGGCAAACGTTATTACTTTGTACTTGCCCTGCTTTCGTTACTGCTGTTTGTGCTTGCGGGGTGCGCCAGTGCACCCACCGAACCCATGCCCACTTACATGCGCAATGCCGTTAACCTGACCATAACGGCTTCAGAGCAGGTGAACCTCTACGATGGGTTGCCACATGCGACGGTGCTGTGCATTTATCAGTTGTCCGATCCCAACGTTTACCAGCAGATGGTTGAAGAAGTCGGCGGGGTGGACAAGCTGCTGGGCTGCGAAAACTTTGATCCGTCGGTGAAATCGCGGCGCAGGATTGTTATTCAACCCGGGGACAGAAAGGTGTTAACCATGGACAGGGCGGAAGGTGCCCGTTATCTGGCAGTTGTGGCCGGCTACTACAAGAGGAAACCCGGCAGTTTCAGCCGTCTTGTACCATTTCCCGTGGTTGAGACCGGTGGTTTTTCAAACAGGAAAGAACTTGGGAAAATAAAGATGGATATTGAACTTGGTAGCGAAGGAATAATCAAGCCATGAAGTTCGCAAAGTCGGTATTCTGGCACGAAGGGTTGTTCCTGCAGCCTCAGCATTTCCAGATACTGGATCTGTTTCACCAGGAACGGGAATCCCGGATGCTGTCCCTGCTCAAAAACCATGCGTGGGGATTTCTGGATCTTGTAATCAGAAAGCCCGCCCTGGAAAATCAGGTGTTCGAGTTTGACAAGCTGGAGGTGATATTCCCGGATGGCACTCATGTGAAAGTGCCCGGGAACGGGCGGGTTAAGGGACGTTCGTTCGAGGAATTCTGGGATATCGAGGGGAAACCCCTGTCGGTCTATCTGGGGCTTCGCAAGTGGCACGAAGACAGGGCGAATGTTTCCGCCAGCAGTGAGGGGGCATCGCTGAAGGGTGTGCTCCCCGTAAACGGACGCACCCGCTACGTTGTCGACGAAGTTCCCGAGACGGTGGAAGATATCTTTTCTCACCAGAGCGAGGCACAGGTTAAATTTCTCCTTTATAACCTTGAAATCCTTTTTGAACCCGAGCTGGAAGAGGCCGGGGACGTGGAACTGGTAAAAGTGGCCGAGCTGATCAGGAGCGAAGAGGTCGTCAGGATAAACAAGGGATATGTACCTCCTTTGTTCCGGGCTGATGTTTCCGAAAGACTGTGGGGCCTGGTTAAAGAAATTCGGGACCTGTTGACATCCAGGGGGCAGGAGTTTGCGGAATACAAGAAGGAACAACTCGGGCAGGTACCCCAGTTCGGCAGCCAGGATCTCCTTTTTCTCCTGGCTCTCCGGAGCTTGAACAGGTACATACCGTTGCTGCACCATATAACGGAGTCCGGCAAATTTCATCCTTTTGACATTTACGGGCTGATGAGACAACTGGTGGGTGAATTGTCTTCGTTTTCCAGTAATTACGACGCGTTAGGTAAAAGCGAGGAAGAACAGGAATTGCCCCCGTATGATCATCATGACCTGTGGCCGTGCTTTCGAATTGCACGGGAAAGAATCGTGCGCTTGTTAAATGAGATCACCACCGGGCCTGAATATGTCATCGACCTCCTGTTTGACGGTACTTA
>JALXAI010000253.1 GCA_026992215.1 Desulfobacterales bacterium
AACGAGAAGGTTCGCTTCGTAAAAGGGAAAGTGGCGAAAATTATTCCCGAAAACGGTGCTGTTACCCTTAGTTACAGCGACCTGGGCGGCGGATTTCATCAGTACAGGGCGGACATGGTGGTGCTGGCTGTAGGTATCGAGGCCAGGATTTCGGCTCTCGGGAAAAAGCTGGGTCTCGAGCATGATCCGTGGGGATTTGCGGTTTACGGGGCACGGCAGTGGATGATCCCCGGTGCAGGGGTTTATCCCTGTGGAGGTGTCTCGGGGCCGAAGAGTATCCCGGGTTCTGTTCTCGAATCAGAGGCCGCCGCCGGTGAAGTCTGCAGGTTCCTGGGGTTACCCGCCGGACGGGAAAAAAAGCTAAAGGAATCCGAACTCGATTCTCCCTCAAACGTACGTCTCGGCGTATTTATATGCAGGTGCGGTACCAACATAGCCGGGGTTGTTGATACCAAAGAAGTTGTGGAATTCGCCAAAAAGTTGCCCAACGTCGTTTGGGCGCAGGAGAATCTGTTCAGCTGTTCGTCGGATGCAACAAAAGAAATGGTCAGGACGGTCAGGGAAAAGGGTATCACGAGGCTTCTTGTTGCTTCGTGTACGCCGAGAACTCATCTTCCCATTTTCCAGGATGTTATGAAAGAAGCCGGTATGAATCCCGGGCTGGTTTCCATGGCAAACATTCGTGAGCAGTGTGCGTGGGTACACAAGACCGAACCCGGCAGAGCCACCGAAAAGGCAAAGCAGCTCGTGGAAGGGGCAGTGGGTAAGATCTCTTCTTCTCGTCCGCTTTCCTTTCTGTCATCCCGGGTGGTTAAAAGAGCCCTGGTTCTGGGTGGAGGAATTTCGGGATTAACCGTTGCCCGGTCACTGGCGGAGCAGGGCATCGAGGTAGTAATTGTTGAAAAGACGAAAGAGGTGGGGGGGAGGGGCTTGAGGTCTCTTGAAGGCTTTAGAGACGGAGATCTCAAGCAATATTGCGAAAGGATCATCCAGGACGTTAAAAAAGACCCGAAAATAAAAATATACCCGGAAGCCGAATTAAAAGGATTTTCAGGGGCGCCGGGAAATTTTGTTTCCACGATTGAGACACTCCACGGAAAAGGAAGCAAGAGTATCGATGTGGCTCACGGCGCACTGATCGTCGCCATCGGGGCGGAGAGCCTGAAACCAGTCGGGCTTTTCGGATACGGTGAAGTGGAAGGTGTTATATGCCAGGCGGAGCTTGAAGAGGAGTTGCGCAGGGAACTGGAAGAAAGGTCATGGGAGTGCGGGGCGGATAAAAGGTGTATCAGGCCTCCCGGTGCCTATTTTGAATCGTCGCTTTCCACGACCAGGCATCTTTGCATGATCCAGTGCGCGGGATCAAGAACGGAAGAGAGGACTTACTGTAGCAGGGTCTGTTGCACGAGAGCCATACTTCATGCGCTCATCCTGAAAACCCTCTATCCGCACATAAACATTACGATACTTTACAGGGATATAAGAACATATGGGTTTAACGAGCTACTTTACCAGGAAGCCAGGGAAAAAGGGATTACGTTCATAAACTATGATCCCAAGAATCCTCCCGTGGTGGCGCAGGTCAGGCTCGGGAAAAGCAAGGCTGTGCGGGTGGAAATCAGGGGAGGCCAGAATTGGTATCCAGGGGACTTGGCGACATCACCCCTGTGTTTTACGGCTGACAGGTTGGTTTTAAGTGAGGCCACGATCCCCACGCCGGATCATGGTGATCTTTCAAAATTGCTCA
>JALXAI010000254.1 GCA_026992215.1 Desulfobacterales bacterium
CTCGCCTGTTTGTGCCTCGTAAAATTTGACATCAATGAAACCGGCGCTCTGCAAGCACCTCCTAATACACATTCGGGCTGTAGTGGAATCATCAACGATAAGTATTTGCTTCATAGTAAAACTCCAGCAGTTTTAGTTTTTCTCCGGTAAATTAGATGTATTTGTCGGGCATTCCCGGCGATGTTATGATCACCTTTCCCGTCCTCAGCGGAAGGGTTACCGTTCTGCTTATGCTGCCCCCGGTATCTTCTGCGATAACCCCGAGCCCATGGGTCCACAGGATTCTTTTTATTGTCAGCACGTTTCTTTTACCGATATTGAAGGTGTTATTCGGGTCCATGATTTGTGCCCCGCCAACAAGTTTCACGAAGATGTTTTTCCCCGTCCCATTGGGCGAAATTTTTTTCATTAACTCCAGGAGTGCGGGTATCGCCGTATCAGCATAATACCCCGGTTTTTCTCTGGCCTTTAACGGGTTGGTCTTTGAACCGGGTAGGGCCACATGTGCCATGGCAGCCGCTCTAATAATTGGGTTGAGAAAAATTACCGCCACACATGAACCGAGAGCACACGTTTTGAGTATTTCCTCGGGGCTGTCGGAAACTCCCATGTCCCCGATTCCCAGCAAGATAGTTCTCATTTTCCGTTTCCTGTCAGTGTTTCGATAACGTAAGGGGCTATTTCATCCAGCGGCAAGAGTTTTTGCGCTGCGCCGATTTCATATGCCACTTTTGGCATACCGAACACAACACAACTTGTCTCATCCTGTGCCACCGTGGTTGCTCCCGCGTTCCGCATGGCAAGCATGCCCTCGGCCCCATCACTACCCATTCCGGTCAACATTATTCCTATGGCGTTTGACCCCACGTACCTGGCCACGGAGTGCATGAGAACATTCACCGAGGGGCGGTGTCCGTTTACCTTTTCCCCGCGGACAAGTTCCACGTAATAAAAGCCGCCTGATCTTCTTACCTTCATATGGTAGTCACCGGCCGCGACGATAATCCTGCCCGGAATTACCCTGTCTCCGTCAGAAGCTTCTTTGACTTCCATGGCGCAGATGGAATTGAGCCTCTCCGAGAACATCCTTGTAAAGCCCGCCGGCATATGCTGTACGATTACAACTCCAGGAAAAGCCGCCGGGAACCTGGATACGACATTTTTTATCGCCTCGGTCCCCCCGGTAGATGCCCCTATGGCTATGACCTTGTCTGTTGACTCTGCCAGTGCTCTATTCTCTGCGCGGGCCGGGCGTGCCAGCGGCTTTTTTCTATTTTTCCAGTGGGACACGTTTGCCCTTGAAGCAATCTTTACTTTCTGTCTCAATTCTCCCATCATTTCGTTCAATCCGCGGGAAAGATTGGTGGAAGGTTTTGGCACGATTTCCACGGCGCCGGCCTCCAGGGCTTCCAAGGTTATTTGCTTTCCTTTCTGGGTCAGCGAACTAACCATTACCACCGGCAGTGGGTACTGGGGCATTAACTTTTTCAGAAATTCGACTCCGTCCATCCTGGGCATCTCAACATCGAGTGTTAAAACATCCGGACGATGCTTGATAATAAGATCCCTGGCAACATACGGATCCTTCGCGGTACCCACCACCTCTATTTGCGCATCCATGGCTAGTCCCTTTGACAGTATGTTTCTGACCAGGGCCGAGTCATCGACGATAAGAACTTTTATTCTTTTTCTCGTTTTTGGCATACCTGTTTTGAACCGCTCATTCATTTTCTGACTCCTC
>JALXAI010000255.1 GCA_026992215.1 Desulfobacterales bacterium
AACACCTGGAGCTGAAGCAGGCACTGGTAGAAAAACTAATCGTTGAAGACGGAAAAGTTGTCGGCGTGGTAGACGACCTCGGGGTTGCTTTTCTAGGCAAAACGGTAATTCTCACCACGGGCACGTTCTTGCACGGACTGATTCACATAGGGATGAAAAAGATACCTTCGGGAAGAGCCGGAGAATTTCCTTCCAACGCTCTTGCGGACAACTTGAAAGAACTTGGTTTCGAGCTCGGGAGAATGAAAACCGGGACTCCCGCCAGGCTTCACCGGCGATCCATTGACTTTTCCCGGTTTACGGAACAAAAAGGTGACGAGGTAATCAGGCCTTTTTCGCTCTTTACCGATAAGATCACGCTTCCCCAGGTCTCGTGTTATATCGGAAAAACGGGCCATGAAACCCACAGGATCATAGAACAAAATATTTCTCTTTCGCCACTTTACAGTGGCCAGATAAAAGGTGTGTCTGCCAGGTACTGTCCTTCCTTGGAAGACAAGATTATGAAGTTCCCCCACAAGGATCATCACCAGATCATTCTGGAACCGGAAGGGCTGGATACCGAGGAGATTTACGCGAGCGGTACTGGGAATTCATTTCCGTATGAAGTTCAGGTGCGACTCGTGCACAGCATCCCCGGGCTCGAAGAAGCTGAATTTCTCCGCCCCGCGTACGCCATAGAGTATGATTTTGTTCAACCGACCCAGCTATATCCTACTCTTGAAACCAAGCTGGTGGAAGGTTTGTTTCTTGCCGGCCAGATAAACGGGACTTCCGGTTACGAAGAAGCCGCAGCCCAGGGAATGTGGGCGGGAATAAACGCCGCGTGCAAGGTGCAGGGGCGCCCACCCTTTATCCTTTCACGTTCCGAGGCGTACATGGGAGTCATGATCGATGACCTGGTGACACGGGGAACCAACGAACCTTACCGCATCTTTACTTCTCGTGCCGAGTACAGGCTGCTTCTTCGCGAAGACAATGCCGACCTCCGGCTCATGGAAAAAGGCTATGAACTGGGGCTTCATTCGTTAGACGTTTACAAGGAGCTAAAGGAAAGGCGCGAGCTTTTGAAGCGAGAGATCGAAAGACTTCGGAGCACCAGGCTGAAACCGACCCCGAAGATCAATCTCCGGCTGGAAGAATGGAACAGTCAGCCACTGTCTGCTCCAACTACCCTGGACAAGCTTTTGAAGCGTCCGGAGATTGACTACGGGAAACTGAGAGTCCTTGAAAAAAACCAGGAAAATTCAAAAGAAGCGCTCCTGCCCTATAACCCTGATGAGCTTCCTTCCAGGGTTAAAAGGCAGGTTGAAATTCATTGTAAGTACGAGGGTTACATTAAAAGGCAGGAAGCTGAAGTAGCGCGCTTTAAAAACCTTGAACATATCAGGATACCTCCCGATTTCAGGTACTCGGACGTCCCCGGCCTGTCCCTGGAGGTGCAGCAGAAACTTTCCGAAATAAGGCCTCTAAACCTTGGTCAGGCTGCAAGGGTGCCGGGGGTAACCGCCGCGGCAATCTCTATCCTGATGGTATATATAAAAAAAATGAGCGGAAAGGATAAAAAGCATGACTGAATGAGAAAAAAAAGGTAAAATAACACTCGGAAATCAGGTTAAGAAGACTACTGATTAAGTTACGCGGGGATTGCAAGGAACCCCGGCAGAACTGAATCTTTGGGGTGTTCGGTTTTGTTGCTTTAAACGGACTTTTTGGGGGCTCAAGATGCCGGAAATTG
>JALXAI010000256.1 GCA_026992215.1 Desulfobacterales bacterium
CCAAGGTAAAGATAGAGCTCGTGGTAGATGACGAAATTGTTTCAAAGGTAATAGATACGATAATAAATTCGGCTAAAACAGGAAAGATTGGCGATGGTAAGATCTTTGTAACCACCATCGACGAAGTAATAAGGATAAGAACCGGGGAAAGGGGAAAGGACGCGATATAAAACGGCCGCACGACGCACCGTGCCGGCCCGCGGGAAACAATAGCCAGGCAAAACCCGCAGGCCCGGACGGAAAAATACATATTCGTAGGAAAATAAAATCATTTCCTACGAATATGTAGGGCGTCACTCTTCTACGCCGAAGAAAATCCTTGTTTTTTCTGACCTTCGGGCATATCATGCTCACTTTGTCGGTGGCACAAATATTGCCACTAAAAAGGGATCTAAAATAAAAATTAAAGTCCGAAAAATCCAACGAGAAGGAGGGTAAAAAGCTAATGTGTAAACTGGAAACACCAAAAGACGTCGTGGAATTTATCAAGAAAGAAAATGTTGAGATGGTTGACCTGAGGTTCATGGACTTTCCGGGGCTCTGGCAACACTTTTCGGTGCCACCCAGGGAGATCGACGAGGATGTATTTGACAATGGTATCGGGTTTGACGGCTCCAGCATCCGCGGGTGGAAGGCGATAAACGAATCGGACATGATCGTGAAACCCGTGGCATCAACAGCCTTCATCGATCCGTTTTTTTCGGCCAAGACCCTGGTGATGATCTGCAACATCTGTGACCCTGTAACCGGTGAGGACTATACCAGGGATCCGAGGAATATTGCGCGAAAGGCAGAAAAGTTTCTCCAGGAATCGGGTGTCGCAGATGTGGCTTACTTTGGCCCGGAAGCCGAGTTTTTTATCTTTGACGACATTCGCTTCGATCAAAACGAGCACGAAGGCTACTACTTCATCGATTCCGTGGAAGGCCGCTGGAATTCAGGACGGGAAGAAAACCCCAACCTCGGTTACAAGCCCAGATACAAGGAAGGTTACTTCCCGGTACCGCCAACCGACAGCCAGCAGGACATTCGCTCCGAAATGGTACTCACGCTTGAAAAAATTGGCGTAATGATCGAGTGTCAGCACCACGAAGTGGCCACGGGCGGCCAGGCTGAAATCGACATGCGTTTTGCCCCCCTGGTCCAGATGGCCGATAATCTTCTGAAATACAAGTACGTGATCAAGAACGTGGCCAAGAAACACGGGAAAACCGTCACTTTCATGCCCAAGCCCCTGTTTAACGACAACGGCACGGGTATGCACGTGCATATGTCCCTGTGGAAGGGAGACACCAACCTGTTTGCGGGAGACGGGTATGCCGGACTTTCCGAAACCGGCATGTACGCTATAGGCGGTATACTCAAGCATGCTCCTTCATTGCTCGCTTTCACCAGCCCGACCACCAACAGTTACAAGAGGCTTGTTCCGGGTTTTGAGGCACCGGTAAACCTCGCATACTCCAGGAGAAACAGAAGCGCGGCAGTTCGCATCCCCGTTTACCATACTTCACCGAAATCGAAGAGAATCGAATTCCGTTGCCCCGATCCCAGCTGCAACCCGTATCTTGCCTTCTCTGCGATGGTAATGGCGGCGCTGGATGGTATCCAGAACAAGATTGATCCCGGTGAACCTCTTGACAAGGACATCTACGATCTGCCTCCTGAAGAACTGGCCAAGGTTCCTCACACCCCCGGTTCTCTCAGGGAAGCCTTGATGGCTCTTGAAGCTGATCATGAGTACCTGCTTAAGGGCGACGTTTTCACCCAGGATGTAATCGAAACCTGGATCTCCTATAAGATGGAAAACGAAGTTCAGGCCGTTGATCTTCGTCCGCATCCTTGGGAATTCGCGCTCTACTACGACATATAGTGCACTCCCTCATCCTTTAACCGAAAGGGGCGCGCGACAGGTTCGCGACGCCCCTTTTTCGTTTTGCTCGCACGTTCACTTGAAATACTTTTTTCTCGACGCGCCCCCGTATTGGGACCCTGCCGTGACGCTACCACTTTTGTTTTGCCGGACGTCGAAGGAGCTGTCCGCCGGCTGATGCATTGCGCTTTGTGCAATGCAAAAATTTTTTTCGGTTACTTCCCCAAAATCGTCAACTTGCCTACCCGCTTTGCACAAAGCGGAACAGCTCATTTTTGCGGTTGTCGCCGGCTGACTCTGGAAGTGCCCGATTTTTTCTTTGCTGATATTACTTGCCTTGTTGAATCCCATTGGGCTATTTAAAGGGTACCATTTCGGTTTCAAAAGAAGTTTTTATGGTAAATTCTGATTAAGACTCTGCTGCCCTGGTTATTGAGTGACTACCATGTCTAAACCTTCTTTAAAAAACCTCGTGGAGCTGTGTCCCGATATCGAAGAGGAATTCGTAAGGGAACACCTTGACAGGCTTGAAGACTCGTACTTCGAAAGTTTTACTCTTCAGCAAATAGTCGAGCACGTACGAAAGCTGAGCCGCCTTTCTCCGGAAAATCCGGTCGAAATTATCGTGAGATCCCCTGGCGAGAAAAGGGTTGAATGTACTGTTCTTGCCTTCGACTACCGATTTGAATTTTCCCTTATCACCGGTGTGATGGCAGGAAGCGGCTTCCACATAATAACGGGGGATATCTTCACCTACGAAGAAGATCGAAAAAAGGATGTGCGTGTAACCCGCAGGAGGTTCGGGCGCTATTTTCCCCGGGGTAGCATTCGCAGGCGTCGAAAAATAATTGACCATTTTTCCGGGTGGGTGGACAGCCCTCTTTCTTTTGAAACGTGGGCTCGTGAGTTCAAGAAGAAGCTGGTTGACGTAATTAAGTTGCTGGAGAAGGGAGACGACGATTCTTTAAACCGGGCGAAGCATGATGTAAACGAGCTGGTGGTAAAGCGTCTTTCCCGCCTGCCCCTGGCTCCCCAGGCCTTTCTTTCTCCCATGGAAATCACCATCGACAATAATGTCGGCTCCTTCACCAGGTTAACGGTGATCTCGGAAGATACACCGGCGTTCCTTTACACGCTGAGCAACGCCCTGTCCCTTCAGGGAGTTTCCATAAAGCGCGTAAAAATACGAACCATAAATAAACGGGTAGAAGATGAAATAGACATCGTGGATTCCCGAGGCCGCAAGATCGAGGATCCCGGTTTGCTTGACCAGATAAAGCTCTCCGTTCTTCTAACCAAGCAGTTCACATACTTCCTTGGAAATGCTCCCGACCCTTACTCGGCGCTTAACCGCTTTGAATACATAGTGAGCGAGGTTGTTCGTGCTCCCACCACCGGCAAGTGGCTCGATCTTCTCTCCAACCCGTATACCCTCAAAAAGCTCGCAAAGCTCCTTGGCACAAGCGATTTCCTGTGGGAAGATTTTATTCGCGTGCAGTACGAAGCCTTGCTCCCGGTGCTCAAACCTCACATTGAGCGCAAGAGATTCAGCGAACCCGAAGAAACCCTGCCAAGGAAGCTTTCAGAAGCACTTGCAGGCGCGAAGAGCTTCGAGGAAAAGAAAAAGCGTCTGAACGAGTTTAAGGATCGGGAAATATTTCTGATCGACCTGGATCATATCCTAAACCCGGAGGTAGATTTTGATGATCTTTCCCGCAAATTGACGCGTCTTGCGGAAAACGTGGTCAAAGCGGCAACGGAGATTGTCTTTGAGCATCTTGTGAGTAAATACGGGCGTCCCGTGAGCGTGGCGGGGCTTGAGGCAAGGTATGCCGTTTTCGGGCTCGGCAAGCTCGGAGGCGCAGATCTCGGGTACGCGTCAGACATTGAGCTTCTCTTCGTTTACAGCGACAAGGGCTACACGGATGGCAAGAGGTCCATCAGTAATACCGAGTTTTTCGAAATCCTTGTCAGGGAAACCGCGCAGGCAATCGAAGCCAAAAGGGAAGGCATATTCCAGGTCGACCTGCGCCTGCGTCCGCATGGCAACGCGGGACCACTTGCGTGCAGCCTCGAGCGGTTTTGTAAGTATTACGGTCCCAGGGGTGCCGCTCATTCTTACGAACGTCTCGCCCTCGTGAGGCTCAGGGCAATTGCGGGAGACAGGGAGCTTGGGGCGCGGGTGGAAAGAATAAGAGACGAAATAGTATACCTGTCCAGGAGTATTGATCTAAACGAACTGCGCGATCTTCGCGAGAAACAGTTTCGGGAAAAGGCATCCGGGGGCAGAATAAATGCCAAGTTCAGTCCCGGTGGTCTTGTGGACATTGAATACGACGTTCAAATCTTGCAGGTGACGTACGGAAAAGATGTGCCGAAGCTGCGAACGCCAAAGATGAGAGACGCCCTGAAGGCGCTGGCCGAGGCCGGGGTGCTTGCTCCCAACGAAAGCGCACAGCTTCTCAACGCATATAATTTCCTGAGAAAACTGATCAACGGTATGCGTATGCTGAGGGGCTCCGCAAGGGACTTATACCTGCCCGATTTTGATTCAGACGAGTTCGAACACCTTGCGAGGAGGATAGGTTACACCATGGAAGGAGGCCTGGGGCCTGCTCAAAGACTGCGAATAGATATCGAAACCAACATGGCCATCGTTCGTGCCTTCGTGGAAAGACATTTTGGCCGGGAGTCCCTCCCCGATCCCGCTACAGGCACGGTGGTTGACCTGGTGGTCTCTGACACCGTACCCGAGGAAACCCGGCATCGAATTCTTGCTTCCTACGGCTTCAAAAACACGTCGCTGGCATACAGGAACCTCAGGGAACTGGCAAAGCACGACCTGACAGGCGAAACCTTTATTCAGCTTGTTGCCCTCGCCTTCGATATACTCTTCAGGACCCCTGATCCCGACATGGCCCTGAATAACTGGGAACGCTTTACCCATGCTCTTCCAAGCCCGGAATTCCACTACAAGCTTTATCTTTCCCAGCCCATGAGGCTCGAAATACTGCTCTGCATCTTTTCCGGAAGCCAGTTTATGGCTGACACCCTTATTCGGAATCCTGGTTTCCTGGACTGGCTCACGGTTCCGGAAAACCTGCACAAAATAAGAGCCGGGAAGGACCTGGAAGAAGAGCTCAGGTTGCTTCTCGATACCTCTCCGAATCACCGTGTCTGGTTAAACAGGGTGAGGCGATTTCGGAGAAGAGAAATTCTCAGGATCGGAACTCGCGACCTGTATCTTAAGATCCCGCTCGATCTAGTCACCCTGGAACTTTCCCGGCTGGCGGAGGCGATAATCCGGGTTTGTCTGGAAGCCGCATGGAACAGGCTCGTGGAAAAAAAGCCCGCCCTTGACAAATTTCGAGACCGGCTCTGCGTAATGGCCATGGGAAAGCTGGGAGGCATGGAGCTCAACTACAGTTCCGATATAGATTTCATCGCGGTTTGCGAACCCGACACTCGCGGCTTCGAGGTAGCTCACCGGCTGGCCGTGGTAGTCGAAAGGCTTAGATCGGATCTTTCAACCCATACGAACCAGGGCTATCTTTTCAGGGTCGACCTGAGGCTCAGGCCTTACGGGGAATCCGGGGAACTTGTTTCCACTGTGCCGGCTATCCTCAAATACTACAGGGAACGCGCGCTGTTGTGGGAAATTCAGGCCGCTCTGAAAATGAGGCCTGTGGCGGGAAACCTGAGGATCGGTTATGACCTGATGGAAAGTCTTCGCTCCGTGATAATGGAAAAAAGGCCCCGGGAAGCAATTGTTCAGTCTATTGAGAAGATGCGAAAGGCGGGTATCGAAAAAAGTTCGGGAACCCTGGGTAAAACCACCCTCGATATTAAAACCGGTGAGGGAGGCATCCGTGACATCGAGTTCCTGGTGCAGGGATTGCAATTGATCTACGGATCACAGTACCCGGAGCTGATGCAGGGAAATACTGTTAAGGCAATAAAAATCCTTGAAAGTCTGAGCATCTTGCCTACGGACGTTGCAGAGTCGCTCACCAGGGATTACTACTTCTTGAGGAAGGTCGAGCACTATCTACAGATCCTGGAAGACAGGCAGATCCACGCCCTGCCAGGGGACAGGGACCAGCTAACGGCGCTGGCAAAAAGGGTGCTGGGAGTTGAAAGCAACGCGGCAAAGTTCATGAACGAAGTCGAAAGGTGCTTAAAAAGGGTTAGAAAAGCGTATGTTACTCACCTGCTGGGTGTCGTTGCGTAAAATACGCATTACTTGAACGTGTACCCCCTTTCACGTATTTCCTTTCGCCCTGGGCCTTATCGAGGGCACTAA
>JALXAI010000257.1 GCA_026992215.1 Desulfobacterales bacterium
GCTTTAGAAAAGATGATTATGCTGCGGAAAAAACTTACAAATTCTACTTGACATGCCATATGGCACTATCTCTGGCGGGACAGCTATTTTCACATAAACGAATAACAAATAACAAATAACGAATAACTAAGTCTAAACCTTTTGGTTGCGGCTCGGCTGTTTTGGTAGTCATTCGTTAATGGTTATTTGCTGCAGGTATACCCGCAGTCACGTGGGGTTTCTGCGCAAAATATTCTTGCGGCATGCACAAGATTTGTGTTGTTTACAAGCATACCAGGAATGATTTGGCTTTTCTCTAATCAATACCATAGTATCGGAAACATGTTCAAAAGAATATTGACCCGGTAGTTATCGATCAGTAGAATATTGACCTGGCAGTTATCGATCAGTTGCCGGAATTTCGAAACAGAAAATCAAAAAGATCGGGATAATCAAAGGATGCTCGTTCTCAGATGCTCAGCCTGCAAAACCAAGCTCTGGCGCTATGACAAAATAGGCTCGGGAAAGGTGCTTCGCTGCCACAAGTCTCGAATTGACAGGTTTTACCGCGCGCGCGAAAAGGATGGAAAAATATGTTGTACCTGTGGTCGGATAATCGGTATTGATATGGGCAGTTATTACAAGATGATAAACAGGGCTTTCACGTATCGCGGAACCAAGAGAAACGCCTGACCCTGCTTCCGTTTTCTGCTCCGGGAACAGATGGTTTTTCCCCAGAGCTAAATACCGACCTTGTACCTGATAAGAGAAACACCCCAATTCTCCTTAATCTTGCCGGAGCTTGCCTTGGGTATGGCCGCCTTCGACATTCTACTTGCAATTTTGTCTGCAGTGACACGCGAATCGGATGATGTTACCACGACAAGCAACGTTTCTTCAGTAGGCTCATTGGCCACGAAAATCGCATTTTTATCGCTATCCGGGATTTGATAAGTCTTGCCCACCGTTATGGCGTGAGAAGCGCCGGTCGCTGTCTCCGGCGGGTACACAAGAACTGGATTACCCTTTTCAGGAAGGTCGTAAATCCAGAGGAAACCGTTACCGGAGGATTCTATCATGAGCTGGAGCGGGCTTCCCGGAGGCGGTCTCGGTGTATTGTTTTTTACCGTAACGTGAATTGCCTGATCTCTTCGCTCCGGGATCACGATAACCTTTTTATCGCCCGCTTCCAATATCACCTCCTGTTCAAAGACAACACTGTCGTTTACGGATAAAACCAGATGATAAGATCCGGCTTTCATCGGGATCCAGTCCCGAGCGGCTTTCACGGAAGTGTCAAACGCGGATTCCTCTGAACCAAGGCCGGTACTTTCGATGTGCAATTTGCCTATCTTTTCGACGTAGGGATCTTTTACTTCCAGTCTCAGCCTGGGCGAAGGAGTTACTATATTCATTATTTTTGTGTGGTTGATGACAAAAAAGGCAAGTACCGCACCAATTGCGGAAAGTACGGCCAAAAGACGCTGCTGCTTCAAGGTACGTATCTGTTCTTGAAGCTTGGCCTGTTCCAGTGTTTGTTTGGTTTCTGCCTGTAGGGAATCCCTGTTGCGATCATCCACCACCAAGCTAACCTCCGCTTAAGGTTTGCTTTTGAATACCATCTCTCCCGGTCCTTTCAGGCGCCCGATCATGGGTGTTTGCGCTCCATCCGTCTTTTTGGCAACGTGGTAACGAGTGTAAAGAAGCAGCTCGGTCAGGGTTATAATATTGTCTTTTGTATAGTCGGCCGCGCC
>JALXAI010000258.1 GCA_026992215.1 Desulfobacterales bacterium
TTTTTTGACCGGGTTTTCCCTGTCCCACGATCCTTACAAAATCGCTTTATCGATAATTTGCAAAACAAGAACCAGGCAATGTTTTAGCGTGGCAGGTGCAAGTCCTTGCTTTGAAAGCCTGCTTTCACGCGTTCCAGATCAAAGGGGGCTAATTTTGTTGGAAAAATGACAAATTTTTTCTTTTCGGACTTTGCATGCCCCGTTAAATCCCATTGGGATACTTAACCGGGGCGTTTTTGCGGTTCTAAAATAAATTTTTGTCGTAACTCTTGGTCGCGGCGTTGCTGCTTCAGATTGGAGGTAGCGACCTTCTGACAACCATAGACTTTTTCGGACTTGTTAAGCTCAACAAAGTTGCAAATGCATCATAGCGCTGACCAGTTTCTTACGATCCGGGGGCTTTCCCGATACCAAAGAGGGTTCTCCGAATTAACCTTATAATGGGATGAAATGATGAGCAGAAATAATTGCGCCGTCCCTGCCGATAGTACCGAAAAGGCCTTTATTTACGCTTGAGAATTGGTTAAGGTGGAGTAATGAAAGGAGAATAGTCATGGAGAAGGAATGGAGCCTCGAAGAGTTGCTGGATCTCGGGTGGCAATTTTGCAGACCCAGGATATTTTTTAGCGCAATTGAACTTGGCATATTTGACGCGCTCCTAAACAGCCGCAAGAGCGCTGGACAACTCGCCAAGGAACTCAACACAGACCCCCGAGCTACAAGAATCTTACTCGATGCCCTTGCTGCAACGGGTTTCCTTGAAAAGTCAGGTGATCTCTATGTCATTCGTGAAGACTTAAGAAAGTATGTGGACCCGGAAAACCCCGAAAGTGCCAGGGGTATGTTTGAACACATGGTGCACTTGTGGGAGCAGTGGAGCAAACTGACAAGGATTGTGAGGGGAGAAGAAAAAATAGAAAGTCTTTCCGTGGTATCCCACGGTAGGAAAAGGCTTGAAAGTTTTATCAAAGCAATGGATGTGGTGGCACGCGATCGAGCCGATAACATCGTAAGAATCGTAAATCCTTCAAACGCAACAAAACTCCTGGACGTAGGAGGTGCTTCGGGCACTTATACGCTGGCATTTTTGAAAGCCAATTCCAAACTCCATGCGACTCTTTTTGATCTTCCAGAGGTGGTCGAGATTGCGAGAAACCGTTTCAAGAAAACAGACTATACAGACAGAATTACCTTTGTTGCAGGTGACTTCTACAGGGATCCGCTCCCTGCCGGGCATGACCTCGTTTTTCTCTCCGCTATTATTCACCAAAACAGCCCCGAGGAAAACGTCGAGCTATTCCGGAAGGCGAACGAGGCTCTTATACCCGGAGGCCGTGTTGTAATCAGGGATTTCATCATGGATGAAACACGGACAAATCCGCCAAGTGGCGCCCTTTTCGCCGTGAACATGCTGGTAAACACCCCGGGAGGAGACACGTACACTTTCGACGAGGTTAGAGGCGGTCTTGAAGAAGCGGGTTTCAGGGAAGTTCGAATGATTCAATCCACAAGTGATATGGATAGTCTGGTGGAAGCTAAAAAACCATAATCCAGGAACCACCAAAACACATCTTTTAAAACAAGTAACGTCCTGCGCGCTCAAACCTTCATACATGTATTTGCGTGTGGCAAAGTAATGGAAGAGAAAGAGTGCGAGGGAAAATACAGGTAAAGAGAGATGGAAGCAGGGTTTTACGGGGATTTTTCTATGCTCTTTGTTACTCTTAGGGTGT
>JALXAI010000259.1 GCA_026992215.1 Desulfobacterales bacterium
AGGAGGATCCACGTGAAGTTCCTCGCCTCCACCCTTCACGGCTTCCACGTAGACGAGACGAGCGGTCTGACCGGGAGACGAATACACGATTTTTAGCTTTTTGGGCTGAAATCCTTTTTCGATGGCCTTGCTGAAAAGATAACCCAGCCTGAACGCGGGATAAATTAAACCGAGTCTTCCCCGGGTTTTTAAAAGGTACCGGGAAGCGCCCAGCACGTCGTCGAGGGTGGCAAGGATTTCGTGCCTGGCAAGCGCGAGTTCTTTGCCGGGATTGATTCTTCCAGTGTTCAGTTTCCTGTACGGTGGGTTGCTCACCACGAGATCAGCACATTCTGGAGAAAAATACCTGTCAATTTGTTTAAAATCTCCGTGGATGATTTCCACCTTGCTTTCCATTTCATTTATCTCAACATTCTTTTTGGCAAGGGTGGCGAGATTTTCCTGGATTTCTATCCCGAATATGCGCTTCCCCTTCTGCCTACATGCAAGAATGAGCGGAATCACACCGCAACCCGTACCCAGATCCACCACCACGTCAGTGGGAGCGGGAGTACAAAACCCGGCAAGTAAAACAGCGTCAACGGCAAAACGGTAGCCTCTGATCGGTTGTAAAATTTTCAACTGACCACCAAAAAGGCTGTCGAGGGTTGTGTTCTCCCGGCTCATCGGAATCAAAAATCAACGTCCTCGTTGGGATCGATCAGGTTGAGGATCGTTCCGGTTATTACTTTGGGATAGAAATAGGTGGCCTTGTGAGGCATTATCAAGCCGGCACTGGCTATTGCCTGTACCTGATCTATCCTGGTAGGGTTTATGAGAAATGTCATCATGTACTGGCCGGAGTCGACGAGAGATATCGCTTTGCGGGCATCATGCTCGTACCACATCCTCTTCTCATCACAAAGAAAATCATCTGGAACCTGAAGTAAATGTTTAAGAATTAAATGCGTCAGCACAACCACGTCAAGACTCAACATGGCTTCAGGGAAGCCCTTTTCCTGGAGGAAGCTTTTGAGCAGGTGTTTCTTGCCTTTCAGCAGCACGAATTTATTCGAGCCCCTGAGGTAAAATCCGAAGGTTCCACCTTCCTGCTCGAAACTTGTAAGCCTTTTCCTGAACTTATCAAGTACTTCTGCTTTGTTTGAATCATCAAAAGGATATTCTTCAATTTCAAAAAATTGGCTGGCCTGCCGCATAAATTTTCCGTAATCGAAACCTTCCAGTTCCGTGAGCATCCTGTGAGTCGGCAGAATCGTAACTCCCGAATGGTTCAGGTTGGCCAGGTAAACCATTACGTAGTTAAAGGAAGCTTTTTCGCCTCTTTCGGGAAACTGTTCTCTCATCATTTTCATGTAGTTCAGCGCCGTTTCGTACCTGTGGTGACCATCTGCAATGAAAATTGACTTATCTTTCATGAGAGAGTGGACCTTCCTCAGAATAGCCTTGTCAGTGGTCCTCCAGATCCTGTGCTTGATACCGGTATCGTCCTGAAAATCTATCATGGGTGCAGGTTCTCTTCCCTGGTCCAGGTAGTGCATGATAACGTCTGCGGGATCCGAGTACAGGGCAAATATCTGGCTCAGGTTAGCGTTGCAGCAGCACATAAGTTTGAGCCTCTCGGACTTGGTGGCTTCATAGGTTTTTTCGTGCGGGCGAACGCATCCCGTGGCAAATTCTTCGAGTTTCAGGAGGCATATGAACCCTTTTCTTTTCTTGGAGAGACTTGGAGACA
>JALXAI010000260.1 GCA_026992215.1 Desulfobacterales bacterium
ATGTGCGGAAAATCGCCTTCGGACATGCAGAAAGATAAAACGTTGGTCGGTCCCTGTTTTCCCCGGTACTTCTTGTTTAGTTCTGTCATTAATTGTTCGTCAACCAGTGCTATGCTCAATTCAGCCTCTGTATAGCCCAAGGCGCTTAATATTTTCCTTGCCTTTTTCTCCAGTTCTTGTTTTTGAATCTCGTCCGTTTCTGCCTGGACGTTTATCAGTATCTCCATTTGCCTTCTCTTTTTCCCCTTCTTTTTTAGCCTGATCCGGATATTCTATCCTTCTGTGATAGATCCCTGTGAGGATCTTGTTAAATTGCTGAGCGATTTGGTGGAGGTCTTTTAACGTTAGCTCGCATTCGTCGAGTTCACCATCCGTGAAGACCTTGTTGATTATCCTGTGAACCAATCCCTGGATTTTCGCGGGAGTGGGTTCCGTTATGGTTCTGGATGCTGCTTCTACGCAATCTGCCAGCATCACCAGCCCTGCTTCCTTGGTTTGAGGCTTGGGCCCCGGATACCTGTAATTTTCAATATTGACCGGGGGAAGCTCGCTCTTTTTGTCAGCTTCTGCCTTTTCTCTCAACTTGATGGCTTTCTGGTAAAAAAAGGATATCAAGCTTGTGCCGTGGTGTTGCTGTATAATGTCGATTATGGGTTTTCCCAGGTTGTGCTTGCGTGCCAGGTCCACTCCATCTTTGACATGAGAAATCAGGATCAGGCTGCTCATGGAAGGTGCCAGTTTCTCGTGCTTGTTTTCTCCGTCCCTCTGGTTTTCAACGAAGTATAGAGGCTTCTTGATTTTCCCGACGTCATGGTAATAGGCAGCTACCCTGGCCAGCAACGAATTCGCGTTAATGGACCTTGCCGCCGCTTCCACCATGTTGCCAACAATAATGCTGTGGTGGTACGTGCCAGGAGCCTGGATCATGAGTTCTCTGAGCAGCGGTTGATCCATGTTAGCAAGCTCCAGCAGTTTCACATCCGTGGTATAGTGAAAAAATATTTCTGCCAGAGGCGTTAAACCCGTTGTAATTACGCCTGCCAGCAACCCTCCGAGGATGGCAAACAAAAGGTTGGTACCGGCTATGGAGAGGGTTACCTGTTCGTTGGTCAGTGTTATTACTCCCGCGATCACCGCGTTTATCAAGCCCACTAAAAACCCGGCTTTTACCGGTGTTATGCGGTCCTTGCAGTTTGCAACTCCCCTGGCCGCCACGAAAGAGCCGACGAGGAAATAGAAAAATAAGCCAAAGTTGTTACCGAGGACTATGCCGGCGAGAAGTGACAGCAGCAGAGAAGTGACAAGGGCCGTTTCGACGTTAAAGATGATGCTTACCAGCATTGCTGCTGCGCTCAACGGGTAAGAGAATAGCATCCCTTCCGATTGAATGAAAGGGAAGCTCTTTTCAAGCGCCCCGGATATGAAATCGTACATCCGGACACCGATCAAAAATACGCACATAAGAATAAGCAAGAACAGGAAGTCCCGTGTTTCCTTCGGAAAAACCTTGACGTGGTTCATGGCGACAAAAGTAACAATCCAGACAATGATCATGGAAATAAGAAATACGCCGACGATGTTTATCAGCTGCCTGTTTCCGTTTAGCAGCTTTCGCATGGTAACAAGCTGGCGGTATTGTTCGGGTGTTACTTTCTCGCCTCGGGCTACAATTAATTCTCCCTTCCTGATCTTGTAGAAAACCGGCCTTACCCGGCTCAAAATCGCTTCCTTCCTCCGCTCGGTTTCATAGCGATTGAAAGTAATATTGGGCTGAAGGAACTGATCAACAATAAGGTCGTAGATCTTGAGGTACTTGCTGTCAATGTATCCAAGTTTACTGGCTACAAGCGATTTAACTTCCTTTCTGGCATCATCTGAATTCATTACGGAGAAAATGTCATCAACCCTGTGTTCCTTGCCGGAAGGGATTTCCTTGAAAATTACTGGACGGGTATTCGCCTTGAAGTAAAAGTTCCTCGATACAACCACGCCTCTCCCCAGGATTTCTGCAACCAGTTCTCTCAGTGTCTTTTCAACCTCCCGGTTGGCAGGCATTTCCATCATAAGTTCGAAAACTTCAGGAAAAACCTGCGTGCCCAGAACTTCTTCCAGTTTTGAAACTACCTTTTCGTCCGGGCGGATGGTCTTTTTTCCCTTCAGCGAGGTTGGGGGTTTTTCGACTGCGAGAATGCCGTTCAAGGGATCCAGGCCTGCCCCGGGAACTAAGGAACCACCCGGCAAGGCTCCCCGTTTGGTGTTTGCTGCAATCTTTGCTGGGAGTTCATCAAGGAGCTTTTGCCTCTCGGACGCTGCCTGGGCCTCCCGGATAATTTCAAATACACGGTGTATGCCTTCACTTGCCCTTTCTGGCGCACTGGTATCCACATCAAATACCAGGGGAGCACGGGATAGAGCCTTTTCCCTGTTTTTCCTGGTTGCTTCCGGATCCTGTACCAGGAAATCTTTCTTGGCCCGAACATCTTTTTTCGCTATTGAGCCCACCGGATAAAGGGGAACCGTTTCCCTGACGTCGAGGGCCACCAGCAATGTCACCACCAGGCAGAGCACTATTAGCATGATCTGGGCGAGCACGTTTCTCCGCCAGATGGAACCTTGTGTCTTCCTCTTTTTATTTCCAGCTTTCATAGCCATATACGCCCGTTAATCGAAGGCTACCGGGAGCGCTCCGCACATGTCATTCCCGCCGCTCTTTTTCCTTCTCCCTTGCCTCGTAAGCTTTTATGATTTCCTGAACCAGCCTGTGGCGGACAACGTCTCTTTCCGAGAAAAATACGAACTCTATTCCTTTGATCCCCCTAAGTAATTCCTTTGCTTCTATCAAACCCGAAACCTTCCCGTCGGGAAGATCTATCTGGGTGATGTCTCCGGTTATTACCGCCTTTGAAGTGGCACCGAGGCGAGTCAAGAACATCTTCATCTGATCGGAAGTCGTGTTCTGACCTTCGTCAAGGATTACGAAAGAATCGTTCAAGGTGCGTCCTCTCATAAACGCCAGGGGAGCAACTTCTATTACCCCTCTCTGTACAAGCTTGGATGCCTGTTCCAGGTCCATCATGTCGTAAAGCGCGTCGTACAAAGGCCTCAGGTACGGATTTACCTTTTCCACCAGGTCACCCGGCAAAAATCCCAGTTTTTCTCCGGCCTCCACGGCAGGTCTCACCAGTATGATCCTGCCAACTTTCTTGGCAACAAGAGTTGATACTGCCATCGCCATGGCCAGGTACGTTTTACCGGTTCCAGCGGGACCAATTCCAAAAACTATGTCGTTGTTGCGAATAGCATCGATGTACTTTTTTTGAGCGATGCTTTTCGGTGTTATAATCCGTTTTCTGGAAGTAATGTATATCTGGTCCAGGAAAATGTCCCGCAGGCGTGTTTGATCGTTCGCGGTTAGAATTTGAACTGCACATTCAACATCAGAGGGGTAAATAGGGAGGCCTGACTCTATCAGGCTGTATAACTCCCTGAGAACCCGGGCTGCTACCTGTACATCGTGAGGGCTTCCCTGGACGGTAAGCTTATTCCCGCGCATATGGACTTTAACGTCCAACGCCCTCTCGATTATCCGGAGATTCCTGTTGTGCTCCCCAGCAAGCTGCGCTACGAGAGCGTTATCTTTGAATCCTAGTGGCAGAGACTCGATGGCCTCATGTTCCACTGAAACTGTTTTATTCAAGACCGTCTTTATACCTCCCCCACTAATTGCAAAAGAACTCGTCGTTGCCTCGGTCTATTGTCGAAGTCGCACAAGACTATCTGTTGCCACGTTCCCAAGGCCAGGTTTCCAGCAATTATGGGGACCTGTAAAGAAGGACCTAGTAATGCGGCTCGCACATGGCTGTAGCCGTTCCCATCACCCCACCGCAAATTATGAGCGTAGGGTATATCTTTCGGTGCCATCCTCTCAATGGCATCCTTGAGATCACTTATCGCCCCGGATTCAAACTCGATGGTGGTTAAAGCGCCGGTTGACCCGGGAACAAAGAGATTTACAAAACCCTGCTCAATGCCCGAGCCCCTTACACGTTCCGCCACCTCGGGTGTAATGTCAATAATATCCGTATCCGCAGTGGTATTGTATATCAGAGTATCAGAAAGTATTTTCATCAGACCCCCTATCCTACGGATTGTTATGGTTTATCATATACGAATTTGCATGGCAAGTACTTAGCGAGATCGGCGGGCAGGTATGGGGGCGGAGCATTATTTCATTCTTGACTTAACACTTTCTCGCGGGTATTATTTAGCCACTTTCAAGTGGCCCCTGTTACGGTGCGCTAACCTGGTTTTCGTGGCAAACAAGGATCCCGGATGGGTAAGAATGTAGATAGCTTTCACAGGAAGATAGATTACTTGAGGATATCAATAACTGACTGGTGCAACCTGAGATGCATCTACTGCAGGCCTCGTGGTAAGTGGAAAAAGCTTCCCCACTCTGAAGTTCTCACGTACGAAGAAATCATCCGCATAAGCAGGATTGCCTCGGGACTCGGTATTACGAAGATTCGTGTCACTGGCGGAGAACCTCTGCTTAGAAGAAACATAATTTACCTTTGTGAAAACCTTTCTCGCATAGAGACGCTGGAATCTCTAACCATGACCACCAACGGGGTACTTTTGAAACATTTCGCGTCAGATCTTTATGAAGCCGGGGTACACAGGTTAAACATAAGCCTCGACACGTTGCAGCCCGGGAAATACAGGCACATTACCGGCAAGAATATGTTTCAGAAGGTCATTGACGGTATAGAAGAGGCTTTACTTGTGGGGTTTTACCCCGTGAAGATCAACGTGGTTGCTATGCGGGGTATAAACGATGACGAAATCGGTGACCTGGCGGGTTTGACATTCAGGTACCCTGTTCATGTAAGGTTCATTGAGCTTATGCCCTTTTCCGGGGAAAAGGCGGATCCTTCCTCGAGGTTCATTTCTTCCGACGAGATCCTTGGTATATTGAAGAAAGTTGCGGAACTCCGACCCGCGTCGTCCACCAATGCCAATGGCCCGGCCACTCATTTTCGCTTTAAAGGTGCGCTTGGAAAAGTGGGGCTTATAAGTCCGTTAAGTCATCATTTTTGCCCGGCATGTAACAGGTTACGTCTGACTGCCGACGGAAAGTTGAGGGCTTGCCTGTTTTCAGACTCTGAAACAGACATCAAAACGCCGCTGCGATCGGGAGCCTCGGATAAGGAACTGGAAGAGATACTCTTGCAGGCAATACTCAATAAGCCGGAGAGGCATTCGCTGGATGATTACTGCCGCGAATCCTTGTCCCACAGACCCATGGTGGCAATTGGCGGATAACCCGGTTGGAGTGTTTTGACGCGTACGAAGAGCACTTCCTCGCACTGGTTTCCCTGCTGAGTTAAGTGGCCGGATTTCCATACGGAAATAATTATTCACGCACGGCTTCAACCCTCGTCTTTTTGCGGCCTTGCCCATGGGCGATCCAATTCGGACCACGCAAGCCTGGCAGCTCCCAGCGCAGCTGCCCTGTTTCCCAGGGTGGCTCTTTTGACGGTAACACTGTCAGGATCGATCATCGAGTTTACTTCTCCGATGGTTGCCATAACCCTGCCTATGAACCTTGGCCAGGCTTCACTAACGCCGCCGCCGATTATGCAGGTGGTAATCCCGAGGAGATTAAAGGTGTTCGAAATGGCGATACCCAGGGCATTACCGAAGCGATCAAAAAGGCAGTTTGCCAGCCTATCTCCCCTTTCCGCCGCCCTGCTTATTATCACGGGATCAAGCGTGTTGTTTTTCCATGCCTCGTGCAGTTCCGTGTCTCTTTCTCCCTTTTCGATGGCTTCCTTTGCTCCCCTGACGAGCCCCGTGGCCGAGGCGATCGCCTCAAGGCAGCCCTTTTTGCCGCAATTGCACAGGGGACCATCGGGGTAGACTATTGTGTGTCCTATTTCCGCCACGAATCCTATGTCATCTCCGTTCCACCGGTTGTCGTTCAGGATCAACACACCCCCAACGCCGGTACCGAGGGTGATCCCGAGCCAGTTTTCGTGGTCCCTGCCGGCTCCTTTCCAGCTTTCTCCGATGCCGAAAGCATTTGCGTCGTTGTCCATAAAAGCGGGGATATCCAGTCTCTTTTGAAGCTCACTGGCCAGCGGGTAACCGTTTAGCGG
>JALXAI010000261.1 GCA_026992215.1 Desulfobacterales bacterium
AGGGACAAGCATCTTTCCGGGCATGGTGATGATATTCCCATCTGCAAGAGGTGTCCTGACTGGCAGTACCGGTCATGGCAGTATAACTACTGGAAAGTTCTGAAAGATGCGGAACAGGCCAAAAAAGGACGATGAACGTTTTGTCCCGGGAGTAAAGGCTGTAATCCCTGCGGCCGGTTTCGGTACACGAATGATTCCTTTTACACCTGCTGTACCCAAGGAAATGTTACCTCTGGGAAGGAAGCCGTTAATACAGTGGGCTATCGAAGAAGCGATTGAATCTGGAATATGCGAAATAGGCGTTGTCATTCGCGAGGGGAAGGAATCGATAGAAGGTTTCCTTCGATCAATGAAGGAAGGTCTCGTTGAGTTTTCACCGTTGAGCCCCGGGGATTTCGATGGCGTGGAAATACGGATCATAAACCAGGAAGATCCGGCGGGCCTTGGACATGCCATGTATGAAGCAAGGGATTTTATCGGGGATTCAGCCTTCGTTATGATTATACCTGACCAGTTCATGATCTCTAAAGTTCCCGCCACGTTGCAGCTACTCGAAAAGGCCGGCAGGTGCCCGCACGCTGTATGGAGCAGCGTGGTGGATCTGCCTGAGCATGAGATTCCTTTTTTCCAGGGATCAAGATCGTTTCAGTTAAAAGAGAAAAGCAAGGATATCTGGGAAGTTCTTGCTATTCAAACAGTTGCCGGCAGTGAAACGAGAGCTCTGAGAGGGTTTGGCAGGACGTATTTTGTCCCTGAAGCAATTGAGTACTTTTCCCGTGATTACACGAATCCTGCTACCGGTGAGGTAGATCTTTTGCTGTCGTTCAAGGAGATACTGAAAAAATTTCAAAACTTTGCCGTTATTCTTGAAGGCCGGCCGATGGATCTGGGAACGTGGGATGGTTATGAATATTATTTTTGCGAAGTCGTAAAAAGAGATCGCGGGTCGCAGACACAATGAATTTAAAGGGTTCAGTTAACATCGTTGGCATATTGCAACCCGGGTATTTACCATGGCTTGGTTTTTTTGAGCAGGTGCACCGGAGCGACGTATTTGTAATTTACGATGACGTGCAGTTTGACAAGGGGGGCTGGAGGAACAGAAACAGGATAAAAACCCCGGGAGGACCTCAATGGCTAACCGTGCCTGTTTTGACAAAAGGCAAGAAGTTCCCGTTAATCAAAGATGTTCAGATTAATGGGTCTATCCCCTGGCAGAAAAAACATATCAAGTCGATAAAACAAAATTATTCGAAAGCCCCTTTTTTTGATGACTACGGGTTGGAGCTTATCCGTATCATTGACAGGCCGTGGAAGTATCTTCTCGATCTGGACATGGAGCTTATTTACTGGCTTTTGAACGTGCTGGGCATAAAAACGGAAATGGTGCTATCTTCCGAACTCCAGGTTGAGGGGAAAAGGGTGGACAGGCTGATCGGTATTATAAAGAAAGTAGGTGGGCGGGTGTTTTACGAGGGCGCGGCCGGTAAGTCATACATTAACACGGATCTGTTTGAGCAGGAAGGTATCTCGGTGGTTTTCCAGGATTATAAACACCCGGTATATCCGCAACTCTACGGTGACTTTGTTTCCCACCTATCCGTTATAGACTTGCTGTTTAACTGTGGTCCCGGGAGTCTTGACATAATCATCAATCAAGCAGAGGTTTAGAAATGAATACGATTCTTGTGACTGGTGGAGCAGGTTTTATTGGATCGGCTTTTTGCAA
>JALXAI010000262.1 GCA_026992215.1 Desulfobacterales bacterium
ATGTGAACAACCTGTGAACGTCTCTCCAGAATTTTCAGCCGCAGCTCTTTTAGTTTCCCCACCCACAGAAGAGTAGCCCTGGGGATAGAGAATATTTTCAGCATCAACCCCGTTGGAGGAGTATCTATCACTATGTAATCAACACGCGATTCCCAGGTGTCGAGAAGATCCTGTAAGGCGGAAAGCATAGCATATTCTTCCATCCCTGGAGAGTGCTTCAAAACGTCGAACATGTTTTCCAGGTTTATCATCTGGAGGTAGTGATAAGTTTTTTTCATTTTCCTGGACGATTCCCTGAGAAATTCCTTGAGGTAGGCATCTATATCAAATTCTTCGACGGTGAGACCCCGTGATATTTGAAACGGCCCCTTTTTCGCATCCATTCCGAAAAAGTCGAAAAGATTATGTGCCGGGTCAATGGATGCAAGGAAGACTTTGTTCCCGGACCGAGCCAGGTAGGTTGAAAAACTACCAGCCAGCGTGGTTTTTCCAACCCCGCCTTTTCCGAGGAAAAAGAATAATTTCTTCATCAGCCAAAATCCAGAATATCGAACCAGTCGGCGAATATATCGCCCAACGTTTCCGACCTGCAGATCATGATCCTTATTTCTCTTTCCATGTAAGGAAGGAGTTTTATCCCGAGGTAGGAAGGGGGCGCAGGCATACCTGTAAGCGCCCCCAGCAGGATAAGCGCGAAGGCGTTTTCGAGTTCCTTCAGTTCGGCTTCGAGAGCGCTCGTACTTCGCTCTCGAAGCCCTTGTGCGAATAGCACGAAACTTTCCTTGATTTTTTCAAGTTTATCTTTCAAACCTTTTCCGCTTCCAGCTGAGCTTCCAGCTCTTTTTCAGGTTTAAAGTAGTCATAAATAAGGAGCACATTCAGCGCCAGCATGACCACCACCATCACGGCCAGCACTATCGCCTTCAAAGGATCCTTGGCATAGAACGTGGGCACGGCAACGAACAGGTACCAGACCATCGCCAGAGACACGGTAACCCACAGAAAAAGGGCAGGAATCAAGACGTTCATACCCTTGGATTTCTGCACCCTGATAACCCATGCGGCTCCTGTCATAAGCGCAATGGACGCCAGCATCTGGTTGGCCCCTCCGAATGCCGGCCAGAGCATTGTCCACGCTCCGCTCCAGGCAAGACCGATGCCGATGGCAGCAGGTATCGTCGATGCAACCCATCTGTTGGTGATAAAATCGTAGAGTCCCCGGGATTTGTCTTTGAGAGGCTCAAATATCTCCGCGAAGGTGTACCTCGCAAGCCTGTTTGTCGTATCAAGGGTGGTCATGGCAAAAGAAGCGACCCACATGGAAGCAAGAATCACAAGAAATCCCTTGGGAAGGTGCAACACCATGTGCGATACTTCCGCATAGGACTTGGAAAAAATGCCGATGGGCCCTCCTACCGACTTGGCGGCTCCAATGTAATTCTTGGCAAAACTTGCCGCTCCGCTGGTAAGAAGCGTAGCCTTCTCGGGGGAAAGCACGGAAAGACCGTACGTACTGATGGCCACAACAACGATGGTGGACAGAAAACCTTCTGTCAGCATCCCACCGTAGCCAATAAAAAGACCGTCTCTTTCTGACGAAATCTGTTTCGACGTGGTACCCGAGGCCACAATGGCATGAAATCCAGAAAGAGAACCACAGGCCACAATCAGCGGAATGACAGGCCAGAACGGCGTTGCCTTGCCGGCTATTATAGGTGCGCTGTAGACCGTAACCGCCGGGATCTTTACCGATGAGAACGCAAAAAGCATCGAAACACCGCCAATTATCAACCCGCCCACAAGGAGCCATGCATTGAGGTAATCACGTGGCTGCAATAAAACATGGACGGGAATAGATGCAGCAATGATGATATAGAAGAAAAACACTATCATCCATGTTTTATAGCTGGCAGGGAGAGGTACTTTTTCTCCCAGGACAATGGACAGGATTAAAAGGATTATCCCGATTATCGTGGCAAGCTTGAAGTCCATTTTTACCTTGTACATCAAGTAGCCAAGGATAAATGCCGAAAATATCTTGAAAATATACGCCGTGGGCACTGCCGGCTGCTTAACGTAAAGTTTCCCCAGCACGGCGCCAAAGGCAGCCACGACAAGTATGAGTACAAAAAAGATGAACCAGGCAAACACGTACCCCGTTCTCTTCTTGATAACCTTGCCAGCAATCCATTGAACTGAATGACCGTCGTAGCGAACCGAGGACATCAAAGAAAGGTAATCATGCACTGCGCCGATAAAGATGTTTCCCAACCACACCCATAACAGCGCCGGAAGCCATCCCCACGCAAGAGCTATTGCCGGACCAACTATCGGTGCTGCCCCTGCCACCGAGGCAAAATGATGACCGAAGAGCACGTACTTGTTGGCCGGGACGAAATCAACCCCGTCGTAGAGGCGCTTGGATGGCACTTCAGCGTCGGACTCCCTCACCACATCCTTTCTTAGGTACCTGCCGTAGGTATGATACAGAACCACATAAAGCAGCACCCCCACGGCAATAAGAATCGTAGAATTCATAACGCACCTCCTTCGCAAAAAGGCTATTAGGTATGAAGAAGCAAAAAAAAGATGTGCCTGTATTCCGTGTGAATAACTCATAATCAGGAATAAATCAATGAACTTTGGTTAAAAAGTTCATATTTCACAAAACTCTTTCTTCCACGGCTATTTCCTGTTGCACTATATTTCTAACCTTGCTATTTTACAGCCGCACAAAGCAAAAGCCAGCCACCATTTCACGGGGAAGAGAAAATGATTTCTACTGATACGATCATACTGTGCATTGCCACTCTCATCGGGTTTTACATGGCTGCAAACATAGGTGCCAATGATCTTGCCAACGCCATGGGCACGTCCGTGGGCTCCAAAGCCATTACTCTGAAACAGGCGGTACTTATATCGGTAATCGCAAACCTTATGGGAGCAGTTCTTGCCGGGTCCCATGTCACCGAAACCCTTCGCAAGGGAATAATAGATCCAAACCTCCTGGCGGGAACACCTGAAAAGTTCATGCTGGGCATGTTTGCCGCGCTTCTTGCAGCCGGAATATGGGTCCACATCGCAACGGTTTTTGGTCAGCCCGTTTCCACGACTCACTCCGTGGTGGGAGCCGTTGTTGGGTTCGGTATTGTAAGCGTGGGGTTCGGGGCTATTGAGTGGGGAAAGGTTGTTTCCATAGTGATCAGCTGGATCATTTCCCCAATCTTCGGTGGGCTGGTTGCCGGCGGGATATATATGCTGGTCAGGAGAAAAATCCTGGAATCGGATTCACCCGGGGATGCCGCCATAAAATTCGCCCCTTTCCTGGTCTTCCTGGTATTTATCGTTTTAACTCTTTCCCTTATTTACAAAGGCCTCAAGAATCTCCACCTCGATTTCAACTTTTACAGCGCTTTTTTAATTGCCATTGGCGTGGGTCTGCTGGCAGCTTTAATCAGCCGCTGGATTTTCTCTTGCATAGATTTCGAATCGAGACAGTGCAGGTTGACCATTGGAGCCGGCGGACACCTGGTTACGGAATCGCTTTTCGCTTACCTTCAGATTATGACGGCATGTTACGTGGCCTTTGCTCACGGCGCCAACGATGTTGCCAATGCCGTTGGTCCTCTTGCCGCAATATTTGCGGTGGTAAAAACAAAAACTGTCGCCGCCCAGGTCCAGGTGCCACTATGGATGCTTGCCATCGGCGGAATAGCGGTGGGTGGAGGACTCTTTGCCTTTGGAACCAGGGTTATGGAAACGATCGGGAAAAATATCACGGAGATCACCCCGGTAAGAGGCTTTTGCGCGGAATTCGGAGCCGCCACCACCATTCTCATCTGCTCCCGAATGGGGCTTCCCATCTCTACCACCCACGTTCTCGTGGGATCGGTGGTTGGCATAGGTGTCGTAAGGGGCATGGAAGCGCTGGACCTGAGACTGGTCAAGTACATTCTGGTTTCCTGGTTCGTAACCTTGCCTTTTACCATGATTTTAGCAATAATAATCTATGAAGCGTTGTTGCACGCTTTCTTTTAGAAACACACGAGTCGACGGAGGACAAAGTGCGAGGATCTTTGGTACAGCTGTTTTACAAAACTCCTTTTGAAAACCTTTTAAAGCACGCTGAAAAGGTAAAGCTATGCGCTCAAATGCTGCTGAAGGCTGCCGAGTACTACATAAGAGGTGATATCGAGAAGTTCGACGAGATGACCGAGCAGGTTGCTCTGCTCGAAAGCAGTGCCGATCAATTGAAAAGGAACATTCGAAATCATCTGCCCCGAGGCCTGTTGATGCCGGTGGAGAAATTCCAGTTCCTGGAATATCTCAGGGAGCAGGACAAGGTTCTGGACAAGGTGGAAGAGGCGCTCTACTGGCTTTCATATCGTCCTCCGGACCTGCCCGAGGGAATCGCGGAAGAGTTACTTGACCTTGTAAAAGGTGTGGTTGCTCCGATAGAAAAACTGGCACAGCTCACCGAGGAAGCGTGGAATTACTTCCGAAACGGCAGGGAACAGGACAGGATACTGGTAAAAAAGAGTGTTCGTGACATCAGCCAGTGGGAGAACGAAGCAGATCTCCTGGAACGCGAACTGATAAAAAGGATATTTGAGGAAGTACCTGAACCACTCAAGGCTTTTCACCTCATCAAGCTGATCGGCATCATCGGGCAGATAGCCGATCACGCGCAGAATGCCGGAGATCGTATGAGAGCTATGGTAGCAAAGTAAAAGATTGTTAACGCGGATTTGAGTTTTCCTGATTCGTATTGCTGCCAGCGGCAAGGGGTATCGTAACTCTGAAGATCGTCCCCTTGCCTTTTTTGCTATCCAGGGACAGAGAACATCCCGGGTGTTGATCAATGATGCTTTTAGATATGGAAAGGCCAAGTCCTGTACCGTACCTCTTGGTTGTGAAAAACGGGGAGAAAACCCTTTCTTTGTATTCTTCCGGTATCCCGGGACCATTGTCGGTTATTCGAATTTCCACGTAGCTGCCATGCTTCTTAGATTCAATTCGCAGCACCCCTCCCTCTTCAAGAGCCTCAATACCGTTTCTTACCAGATTTAAAAAAACCTGCTTTATCTTTTCCCGATCCCCTTCTACCAGTGCTTCACCTGAATCCGTGTTAAGGATAATATCTATGTTCTTGCTTTTGCAGTCATCCATGGCCAGCAGGTAGAGTTCCTTCAGGAGCGCGTTCACATCAAAAACAGAAAAATGAATTTCCTTGGGAATGTACAGCTCTTTTAGCTCCGCTAGAAGGCTTTCAAGGCGTTCTACTTCTTCAAGTATAATATCAAGCTTGGCCGCACTCTTGTGGTCTTTTACGGCCTTTTTGACCTGCCTGGTAAAGCCGCCTATCAGCATCAGGGGATTTTTTATTTCGTGAACAATCTCTGCCACCAGCTGCCCAAGGGCTGCCAGCCTTTCGGACCTCAAAACCCTGTCATGACACGCCCGAAGATCACTAATATCTTTTATTATGGCGGTAAAATAGTGTTTTCCGTTCAGTACCGCCACGGAAAACGAAAAAACAACCGGAACAGCTTCTCCACCCTTCCGGGTAATTACGAACTCTTTTTCCTGGTGCGTAAGTTTTTCTTTCCCGCTTTTTAAGTACCTGCGTACTGCTTCCCTGTGCCCTTGACGGCAGTCGCCTCCCAGAATAACATCAAGGCTCCGGCCAATCACCTCGCTTCTTTCAAATCCGAAAAGTCGCTCGGCAGCCCTGTTGAAAAACAAGATTCGCTGGTTCTCATCAATGGTGACAAACGCTTCCGTGGTATTCTCAATGGCAAGTTTCAGAATCTCCAGCTCATCTTCTCTATACTTGCTCTCTGCCGGCTCCATAATAAGTGGCCTATTTTTTCGAAATCAGGTATTCATAGGCGGCGAGCGCAGCCTTGGCCCCTTCCCCCGCGGCCACGATCACCTGCTTAAAAGGAACGTTTGTAACATCACCGCATGCAAAGATCCCCGGGATCCCCGTGTGGCACTTATAATCGACGACAACCTCACCATGTTCATTCAAGTTCAGGATATCCTTAACAATATCTGAATTGGGCAGAAGACCTATTTCCACAAAAAGTCCTTCCACGGGCAATAGTTTTACTTCTCCCGTTTTAAGAGAACGGATCTCGACTCCT
>JALXAI010000263.1 GCA_026992215.1 Desulfobacterales bacterium
CTGTCCTGATGATTCGTTCTATGATGGGTATTCCCAGAACCGGGACAAGGGGCTTGCTATCGCCCTTGCGCGCTAACCGGCTGCCTCTCCCAGCCGCTATGATCAATCCTTTCATACACCTTCCCCGTGTGCTCTTTTATGAATTCCTCAACCAGCCGGTACGCTTCATCGTCGGTATACTGGCGCGGTGGATGCTTGCAAAAGTACGCGGACGGACCTTCGAGAACTCCGCCGATGCCCCTTTCCAGCGCAAGCTTTGCGCACCTGATGGAATCGATGGCAACACCCGCGGAATTCGGAGAATCCTCCACGGAAAGTCTCAATTCAAGTTCCATGGGCACGTCACCGAAAAGTTTGCCTTCCATTCTTATGAAGCACACCTTGTTGTCCTTCTGCCATGGAACGTAATCACTCGGGCCGATGTGAATGTTTTCGGCATCGAGCCTGCGAGCCGTTACGGATTGAACTGCCTCGGTCTTTGATTTTTTCTTTGACGCGAGCCTGTGCCTGTTTAGCATGTTAAGAAAATCGGTGTTGCCACCGGTGTTCAGCTGGTACGTTCTTTCCAGTTTTACACCCCGTTTTCTGAAGAGATCCGTTAGAGTCCTGTGAGTAATGGTGGCTCCCAGCTGAGACTTGATATCGTCCCCGATCAGGGGCAGGTTTTTATCCCTGAACTTTTTTGCCCACACGGGACTGCTGGCTATAAAAACCGGTATGTTGTTGATGAATGCCACCCCTGCCGAAAGAGCGCAGTCTGCGTAGAACCTCGTGGCTTCCTCGGATCCCACGGGCATGTAATTTAACAGTATCTCTGCTCCTGATTCTTTCAGGATCTCTACTACTTCCTCCCTGCTCGGCTCCGGGGCGTCCGCCGGGACAAAGGTGTATTTTTCATCATAGTCCTTCATGTGTTCTGAAACCCCGTCCAGGATTCTGCCCATGTGTACCTTTACCCCCACGGGCGGAACCTCCGGGCAGAAGACCTTCGTGCAGTTTGGCAGCGCAAAAATAGCCTCGCTTACATCCTTGCCCACTTTCCTTTTGTCGATATCAAAGGCAGCCACCACTTCAATATCGCCCGGCTTGTACCCGCCAATTTCCCAGTGCATGAGACCAATGGCATCTTCGGGATTCTTATCCTTGTAGTAATAAATCCCCTGTATTAAAGAACTTGCACAATTACCCAGTCCAGCAATTGCTATGCGAATCTTTCCCATCCTGTACCTCCTTCCATTTTAATTTATTGTCATAACCAAGTGTTTACTTGTTTATTGCCATGTTTATCCGGCTGTGGTCGCAGTTTTGTGTACCGCCGTACAAGAGCTGCCACTCAAGTATCCGCATGACCCAACCACCAATTTTCGGGATGTTTAACAGGTGATCTACAGGACTGCCGGAAGAACTATCCCCGAGGTTGGTTGCATTCTCACAAAATCACCGGTTAAGCGTTTTGCACCTGAACTATCTCAACCATCCAACCCTTAAAAAATGCAATTTTCTGAAGATCTTACATATTTTGTTCCGTTTCATTTTATATTAATTTAAGCACTCGGACGCGGGTGTCAAGGAAAGCGAGCTAGGTTTTTGTCGGTTGATATGTTACTAATGCTGCGATGAATAAAATGGATAAAAAAAGAGTAAAGCTGTTTGCCGTTTTGTTTTTTACCCTGTTTTGTTCCATGATGGGGGCCGGAATAGTAGCGCCGCTGTTGCCCGTGTATGCTCTCAAGCTGGGTGCGGCGGGAGTCCTTATAGGCTTTATTTTCTCCTCCTTCTCGGTATCGAGGAGCATCGCACTTCCCACCGTCGGGTATCTTTCCGATCGTTTTGGAAAGAAAAAATTCATAATGACTGGACTCCTTTCCTACGTTGCCGTCTCCATATCTTACTGCCTCGCGAAAAGCGCCTGGAATCTTGTTTTTATAAGGCTAGGACATGGCCTGGCCGCTGCCATGATAGTACCCGTGGCATCTGCGTATGTTGGTGAGCTCAGCCCGAAAGGGCAGGAAGGCAGGTACATGGGAATGCTAAATGTCGGGGTTTTCGGAGGTCTTGGTGTTGGACCGTTTCTGGGGGGTGTGATAAACGACGTCTTTGGAATGAAGGCGGCGTTTCTATGCATGGCGGGCCTCAATACCCTTGCTTTCATAACGGTTTTATTGCTTGTACCCGAAAGAAAAGGTTCGCGCAATCTTATCAGGAAAGATTCGTACATGAAGTTAATCAACAATGGTCGCCTCCTTGCCTTGATGATTTTCAGGGCATCTCATTTTTTCGCCGTGGGAATTATCTGGAGCTTTATACCACTATTGACCATAGGCGGAAATCGCCTCAGTACCACCAGTTCCGGTGGCTTTATCAGTTTGAGCGTTCTCACCGCCACAGTTCTTCAGGCGCCGGTAGGGCGGCTTGCGGACAGATACAACAGGAAAGCCATCGCTCTCTTGGGCGGATTTTTCATGGTAATTGCCATGGCCATCATACCTTTCTCGATAAATCACGCCATGCTATGTACGGGAATAATTTTGACCGGTCTCGCGGGCGGCTTCGTTGCTCCCGCGGTGAGCGCTTTGACCGTGAGCGAAGGAAAGTTTCAGCATGCCATGGGAAGCGTGATGGGCCTGGTGTTGATGGGGCAGAGCCTCGGGATCATGATAGGACCGGTTATCGCCGGAAAGCTTCTCGATCTCTATGGGATTGCTGCGGCTTTTTTATGTGGTTCCGTGGCAGCGGTGCTGGGGCTTGTCTTCTTTGTTTTATTTGGTAAAGATTTTACGTATGAATCAGCAATTGAACAGGGAATGCCAGTGGGTTGAGCACATGAAAGTGAAGGGGCAGGTTGAACGTGTCTTGTACGTCAACGAGGAAAACGGCTACTCGGTTTTCAAGGTGAAATTACACGACCGAAAGGACCTGGTTACCGCGGTGGGGAACTTGATTTCTGTTACTCCGGGCGAGGTTGTTGAGCTTAGCGGGAACTGGGTCAATCACCCGAAGTTTGGCATTCAATTCAAGGTACAGGACTGCCGGACGGTTATGCCCGCAACCGTGGAAGGTATTCGCCGTTACCTCGGCTCCGGGCTCATTAAGGGAATAGGGCCCATTATGGCAGGCAGAATCGTGGGGAAGTTCCAGCTTGAAACTCTGGACGTTATCGAGAAAGATGTGTCAAGGCTTGCCGAGGTAGAAGGCATCGGTCCCAAAAGAATTGAAATGATAAGAAAAGCTTGGGAGGATCAAAAAGAGATCAGGGAAGTAATGATGTTCCTTCAGGCCCATGGAGTAAGCACCGCCTACGCCACGAAAATCTTCAAGTTCTACGGTAACGAGGCTATCGGTATCCTGAAGGAAAACCCTTACAGGCTTGCCATGGACATTTACGGAATTGGTTTCCTGACTGCGGATAAAATTGCCCGGAAACTTGGTTTTCCGATGGATTCTCCCAGGCGGATAGCGGCGGGAATCCTGTACGTGCTGAATCAGGCCGCCGACTCGGGGCACGTATTTCTTCCTCACGGAAAACTTGTCAGGAAAACCATGGAAACCCTCGGTGTACGTGACGCGCAGGTAGCCGAGCAAATCCTGGTTCTGGTCAACGAAAAGAAACTTGTAGTTGATACATCCGATGAATCGGTTTCCGTTGATCCCATGATTTCCGCAACCACTCCCGTCTACTTGCCACAGTTTTTTGTCGCGGAAACGCTGGTGGCAAAAAGGCTCGCGGCTCTTTGGGGCACACCGCGCAAAACCAGGAAGATTGACGTAGATAAAGCGCTCGAATGGGTTCAGGGAAGACTCGGGATAAAACTTGCCGCTGAACAGGCAAGCGCCCTGAAGAAGGCCATGGAGGAAAAGGTGGTGATTATCACGGGAGGCCCCGGCACGGGCAAAACAACCCTTATTCGGGCCATACTTGAAATCTATGGAAAAATAACAGAAAAAATATTGCTGGCCGCTCCCACGGGAAGGGCTGCCAAGCGAATGAGCGAAACCACGGGGTGGCCGGCATCCACCATCCACCGGCTCCTCAAGTTCAGCCCGGCAGAAGGCGGTTTCAGGCACAATGATAAGAACCCCATTGATGTGCAACTCCTGATCATTGATGAAGTTTCCATGGTCGATATCATCCTTTTTCACCACCTGCTTAAAGCCCTTCCGCCGTCGTGCCAGGTTGTAGCCGTGGGAGATGTGGATCAGCTTCCCTCTGTCGGCCCCGGCCAGGTTTTGAAAGACATGATTGCTTCGAAAAATATTCCTGTGGTTGAGCTCAAGGAAATATTCAGGCAGGCCAGGGAAAGCCTGATAATAGTTAACGCGCACCGCATAAACAGCGGCGAGTTTCCGTTTATCAGGCCCAAATCGACCGGAGAACTTCTGGACTTCTACTTCATTGAAAGTGAAGACACCGAGAAAGTCCAGGAGTTGATCCTTCAACTATGCACTAACAGGATCCCTAAGCGATTTGGTTTTGACCCCATAAATGATATCCAGGTGATTACTCCCATGCACAGGGGAAGCGTAGGTGCAGGTACGTTGAATGAAAAGCTTCAGCAGGCGCTTAATCCCGGAACAAGGTTTGTTCAGCGAGGTGCAAGCATCTACAGGTTGAACGACAAGGTGATGCAGATAAGGAACAACTACGAGAAGGAAGTTTTTAACGGGGATATCGGGCAAATAGTGGCCATCGATCCGGAAATGCAGGAACTTGTTGTTGATTTTGACGGACGGCAGGTCTACTATGAGTTTTCGGACTTGGAAGAGCTTACCCTTGCTTATGCGATCAGCGTACATAAGTCTCAGGGGAGCGAGTATCCGGCAGTGGTAATGCCCGTGGTCACCCAGCATTTTATGCTGCTTCAGAGAAATCTTTTGTATACCGCGGTTACAAGGGCTAAGAAGCTTGCCGTGCTCGTCGGAAGTAAAAGGGCTCTTGCCATTGCGGTGAATAACGACAGGACCCGGAAAAGGTATTCGCTTTTAAGCGAAAGAATAACAGAGGCGTTCAGGGAAAAGGAGGTTGATCTTGATATATACGTTAACCCTTAATCCGGCTCTCGATAGAACTATTGTGGTGGATAAACTTGTTGAAGAAGACACGGTTCGAATCAGATCCGAAACGAAATACGCCGGCGGAAAAGGCATAGATGTCTCGAGGGTAATTCGGGAACTCAAGGCCCAGAGCGTGGCCCTCGGGTTGGTAGGCGGATACAGTGGCCTGGAACTGGAAGGAAGGCTTATAAACGACGGGGTGATGATCGATTTTGTACACCTTGCGGAGGAAACCCGGACCAATATTATCCTGAAAGAAGAGAAAACGGGCAGGCAATACGTTATCAGTGCCCCCGGACCTAACGTACAACCGCACGAAATAGGTGAGTTATACCGGCGTTTCAAGGCGTTAACAGATGTATCGTACATGGTGATGAGTGGAAGCTTGCCGAAGGGGGTAAGCAGAGATATTTACGGGCAGTTAATTCTTACCTTCAGAGACAAAAGGCCTTTCATCGTTCTGGACGCTGATGGAGATACCCTTAAAAGAAGCCTTGCCTTCAAACCAAACATGATCAAGCCCAATGTTTTCGAGCTGTCCAGGTTGGTGGGCAGGGAAATCATGTCAGAAAACGAGATTCTCGAAGCCGCCGATCAACTGAACCGGGAAGGAATCGAAATAGTGCTCGTATCGAGAGGCAAAGATGGTCTTATTCTTTCGACGTCAGGAACAAGGCTAAAAGCAGTGGGTCCCGCGGTCGAGGTAAAAAGTGCTGTGGGAGCCGGAGATTCGGTTGTTGCCGGGTTTGTGCTGGCGCATTCCCTGGGAAAACCCATCGAGGAATGCCTGCGGCTTGGCTGTGCGTGCGGCACTGCCACGGTAACCACGCCTGGAACCGAACTTTGCCACTACGATACGGTTATGGAGATACTGCCCCTTGTCAGAGTAGATGCTCTTTGAATCCATGGTGCGTTGTGTCAATTTTTATCATTCGATTACTTCCCTACATGGAGACAGTATGAGTTTAGTGAGCATCCCGGTTGTTCAGGTGTCAGCGGATGATTTCAGGGAATTAATGGTTATAGGGTAAATACGGCTGGAATATTCGACGTGTCGCGAATTCACGGTAAAAAATGGAGCTAATTTGCAA
>JALXAI010000264.1 GCA_026992215.1 Desulfobacterales bacterium
CCATGGTACCGGAGTCCGAATCAGGGCTCGTGGAAATATTACACGGTTAGCGACGCAGTTTAACACGCGAACTCAAACGACCGTGCAGGTCTTACGTTTACCGACACTTCGATGGGTCCGTGAACCAGCCTGCGAATATTTTCTTCCAGTTCTCCAGCTAGCCTTGAAGCATCTCTTACCGGAAGATCCGGCTTAACTCCTATCTCGATGTAAACCAGCAAGAATCTTCCCGAGCGTCTTATTTTTATGTCGTGAACTTCAATTACCCCCGGAGTTTTTCGGGCAATATTTTCAAATTCCCGGCACAGAGCGGGGTCAGGTGCGGTGTCTACGATGTCTTTGGTAGCTTCTATAAAGATTGATACACCACTTTTTATAATCAAAAGCGAAACAAGTATGGCGGCGTAAGAATCCAGAAAGCTCCATGAAGGGTCGATCCTTGCTCCGATAGCACCCACCAGGACCGTAAGTGAGGAGAGGGCATCCGACCTGTGGTGCCAGGCATTTGAAATCAGAACCGGTCTTTGAAGCCTCTCCCCTGTTATCTTTGTGTAGTGGTAAAGGACTTCTTTTGTTATCAAAGATATCAATGCAATAACAAGCACGATGACACCGGGTTGAAATTGTGCTTCGGTCCTGATTTTGCTCGCGGCTTCGACACCTATACCTATACCGGTTGCAATAACTATAATGCCCATTCCCATGGTTGCCACGGTTTCGATCTTTCCGTGACCGAAATGATGATTTGTGTCCGGTCCCTTTTCACCAATTTTCAGGCCCCACAGCACCAGCAGATCAGAGAAAAGATCGGACACAGAATGGATGGCATCTGCAACCAGGGCTGTGCTATGCCCTGCGATTCCACCCCAGAGCTTGGCAAAAATCAGAACAAGGTTTAGCAACATGCCAAGAAGGGTAACTTTTTGAGCTGGATCCTTTTGCGGGAGGGATTCCTGATACATCATCTTCAGATACTTTGTACCCGGGATTGTTTACTCGTGTTACTTTTTTTCACACTGCTCTCTAAGTTCCTGCAAGAACTTTCTTTGCAGGTTTTTCAACCTGTACCAGAGCGGCAAAACCAGAAAAATGAAATACCCCCTGTAGACTGTTATAAGCACCACGTAGGTCCCTCTGGGCATTTCCCTGAGATACACGAGGTGTAAAACTTTGATGAAAATATTCCCATGCTTGAAGGCAAAATAGTGTCTTGGAACAACCTGTATCACGGTTATAATTTCTTCACTGGCTCCAAAAGGAAACCCGTAGTTGAATTTCCTGACAAATTTTGCCCCCGGTTTGATCTTTTCGTCTGTTCCTTTCACTGGCAAAATCTCAGTTATTAAGGAGCACCACCGGTGATATCTGCCGAAATCGGACACCACGTTCCAGACTTTTTGAATGGGGGCTTCAATAGTTGTGTCGTGCCTGAAAGTTATTCTCATATCCTGATCTAGTACTCTTACTATGACCGGGTTGGTAAGGCAAAAAATAACACCTGCCTTCGCAAAAAGGGAAAATGTCGCTTTAGGCCGATTTACCTGTATTCTCCGCAGTAGTGTTTTACAATATCCGAAAACGGCCTGTGTAACTGGTTGGTGTGCATGGCGTTTGTTTTTTCAACGATTGCTCCGTATCGCGTGAGGACTCCTCCGCCGTCCATGTGGAAGAAAAGAGAATCCTTCAACTTGCCAAATGTACCACATCTCGTATGTTC
>JALXAI010000265.1 GCA_026992215.1 Desulfobacterales bacterium
GGATCTATTGCAAGGCTGATCTGCTTTTCCCAGTCAAGGGCCTTTCTTGCTCTGGCCATTTCCAGATCCCATTCCCAGCTCTTGCGTATTCCCTTTGCAATATCTGCCGCGTGTGCGGCGATCCTGGCCGCAATTACACCGTCTCTTACATGTTCAACAGTCGGCAGACACAAATGTTCAGCGGGTGTAACGTAGCAGAGGAAATCGGCCCCATGCGATGCGGCAATAGCCCCTCCTATGGCCGAAACAATGTGGTCGTAGCCCGGAGCAATGTCAGTTACAACCGGCCCCAGAACATAAAAGGGGGCTTCGTCGCAAAGATACTTTTCCAGTTCGATATTTGTCTTAACCTGGTTAACAGGAACATGCCCGGGGCCCTCTACCATAACCTGCACTCCCGCTTCACGAGCCCTTTTTACCAGTTCCCCGATGATTATGAGTTCCTGAATTTGACCCCTGTCCGTGGCATCAGCAAGGCAACCCGGGCGAATTCCGTCCCCGAGGCTCAAGGTCATATCATATTTCAGGGCAATTTCGAGGAGACGATCATATTGTTCGTAGAGGGGATTTTCTTGCTTGTTATACCTCATCCACGCGATGAGGAACGCCCCCCCTCTGCTGACCACCCCGAGTTCTCTTCCCTCCCGTTCCAGTCGTCCCCAGGTCTCGAGAGTCACTCCGCAATGCACGGTCACGAAATCAACGCCGTCCCGGCCATGCTTGTCAATAACATCAAACAAATGATCAGGGTCCATTTCAACCACCGGAACTCCCATCTTCCGGGATTCAATGGCTGCCTGGTAAATAGGAACTGTTCCCAGGGGCACCGGGCAATTTTTCAGGATCATTTTCCGTATCACGTCAAGATCCCCTCCGGTACTGAGATCCATGACCGTATCGGTTTTTACCTTGAGCGCAACCTTTAACTTCTCCAGTTCTTCTCCGGGATCTACCACATCCGAAGAAGTCCCGAGGTTAGTGTTTACCTTGGTTTTTAATTTCTTACCGATCCCCGTGGGCTTGCACTCTTCATGGTTAATATTCCTGGGAATTATCACCCTCCCTCTTCGAATCAGTTCCATCAGTTCGTCGGAAGAAATATTTTCTTCTCGAGCAACGAATTCCATTTCTTTGGTGATAATTCCTTTCCGAGCTGCCTCCAGTTGAGTCATTTTACCAGACCTCACTCACCTTTATTTTAGCTTTGCCAGAATTTCCTTCGCGGCTTTCTCTCCAGACAAGAGCATGCCGCCAAAAATCGGTCCCATCCTGTGGGTTCCGTGTGCAGCAGTAGCTGCCATGCCTATAAGATAAAGTCCGGGATACACTTCACCTGTCTTTCTTGGCACCTCCTGCTCCGCAGGATCCGCCCACATGGAGCGCTCCCCGATCACTTTTCCCGTGGGTGTATTTAGCCGTTTGTTCAATTTATCCTGAACAATTCTTGCAACGGTAGCATCGTGTCCCGTGCCGTCAATTACGAATTTTGCTCCCACCGTTATCGGGTCAACGTGAAGACCCGTCATCTCAACCGGGCTCCAGTTAATAACCAGTCCGCAAACTTTTTCGTCCTTTCCTTCAACTTTAACATCCACCACGGTAATCGAGTTGAATATTTTTGCTCCAGCCTCCAAGGACCTCAAGCCTAGGGAGCACGCCAGTTCAACAGAATCTACAGTGTAATAACCCTCTTCCCTGTATGGCTTATGACGAATTCCCAAATCATCAAGTATTCTTTTCGCATCCTCTTGCACGACCACTTCCGAAAACATTACTCCTCCACCCCAGATTCCTCCACCGATGGATAAACGTCGCTCGTATATCGAAACCTTTGCTCCACCTTTCGCGAGGTAATACGCACAGGTAAGCCCCGCTGGTCCGGCACCTACTATTGCCACGTCGCTGTCACTGTATTCGAGAAACTTCTCCGTGTATGTTTCAATTATGGCTCTGGTTACGATAAGTTCGTCAAGTCCCATGACTTTCTCCTTCCCTTCCGGTTATAAGGATCATCAAACTTCACATCTTATGGCAACATAATTGTTGAAAAATACCTTGATAGATGGTTAGAAAGAAAAAATCAACACTTTTTAAATAATCGACAACGTATTGTTACATTTTATTATAAACAATCTAGCGCTTTTTTCGAGCTCATGGAGTAAAAATAGACGGAGGTAAAAAATATGGTAGAGGCTGATGGGAAAAAACTCGATTTTCTACCGGAGACGGCCATAGAAAGCGAGGTTCTTGAGACGTTCCCGTACGAGGGTATGAAACAGATGATTCACTACAGGACGGAAGAATTTTCCGCAGTATGTCCCTTTTCAGGCTTGCCGGATATAGCCCGGGTGGATATATTCTATATTCCGAACGACAGGTGCCTTGAGTTGAAATCTCTGAAATATTACTTCGTGTCTTATCGCAACGTGGGTATTTACCAGGAACACGCCACTGACAGGATTTTCAAGGACATCTGGAAGGTCTTAAAACCGCAATGGCTAAAGATAGTAACGAAATACAACATACGGGGCGGTATCGAAGCCGAATGCACCATCGATAGCAAGGAAGCCTTTCCCGAAAAAAAATAGGTTCCGGCAAATTTTCCTGCAACCATTCACGTGGCAACAGCAAGGGCAAGAAGCAGCATCGTGGCTGTTGAGATAGGGAATTGCCAGCCAGTATTTCAAGCAAATTTCCATGCATTTCTCAGGCTGGCGAGAAGAGGGCAATGGGTGCCTGCGTGAGAGCGGTCATCACCAGAGAAGCTTTTTTATACATCCGCCGTACCTGTCCGGTCAGATCACGAGGGTTAGAGAGAAAGTGGATCCTTTAGGCCTGCCTCTGCGAAACCCTTTTTTCTCAATATACAGCTGTCGCACAGTCCGCAGGGTTTACCGTCGGGAGTCGGGTCGTAGCAGCTCCACGTAAGGCTGAAGTCAACACCAAGATTAACTCCCGTCTTTATAATCTCCGCCTTGGTCATCTCTATCAAAGGAGTATGTATCTTTATCTTCATCCTGCCCAGAACCGTTTCCTTGAGCGCAAGGTTTGCCATTTTTTCATAAGCCTCTATGTATTCCGGCCTGCAATCCGGGTAGCCGCTGTAATCAAGGGCGTTTACCCCAATAAATATATCCTCTGCCCTTTTTACTTCCGCCCACGCAAGGGCCAGGGATAAGAATACCGTGTTTCTCGCCGGGACATAGGTAACGGGGATTTCTCTTTTCATTTGATCCGCCTCCCTACCTTTCGGCACCGGAATTTGGCCGGTAAGAGCAGATCCGCCTATCCTGGTGAGATCTACCCTGACAACGAGATGTTGTTTTGCTCCCAGTGCCTCGGCAACCCTTTTCGCGGCATGAAGCTCCAGCTTATGTCTCTGGCCATAATCAAAACTGATGGCGTATGTTTCAAAACCGCGGTCAACGGCTATTGCAAGTGTAGTGGTGGAATCCAGACCGCCACTCGCAAGAACTATCGCCCTCTTACCTTTTATCTGTATCATCTCAGACTCCTTTTGCATCCACTCCCCAGATGATCTTGTGGAGTTGTAATTGCAGCCGCACATTCAGACGGTCTCTTAGTATCCATTTCGCCAGCTCCCTTGCAGAAAGCCCGGGAGTCACCGGGGAAAACAAGACGGGAAAAGTATTACCCATGCGTTTCCTGATTGCGACCACCAGGCTGCGCGAGAACATATAATCCTCCCGGTTGGCAATGACAAATTTTACCTCATCTCCAGGGGTCAGTCTTTCAATGTTACCCAGATCGTTATACTGGTGCATACCGCTTCCGGGACACTTGAAATCCACTATCCTGTGACATCTTCTGCCCACAAGATCAATATCACGACTTCCGTTGGTTTCAACCAGGACCGTGTATTGCAGTGCGATGAGTTTTTCTACAAGCAAGGGCGTTTCATCCTGCAACAAAGGTTCACCACCGGTTATTTCTACCAGGGAACAGCGATACCCACCCACGGCATCAATGATTGCATCAACGGAAAGAAATTGCCCGTGTTCATAGGCGTACCTCGTGTCGCACCATCTGCAACGGAGGTTACATCCTGACAGCCTTACGAATACGCAAGGCAACCCTGCGAAGGTGGATTCACCCTGTATGCTGTAAAATAGTTCGTTTACCTTGATTCCCATGGCTATTAAAAGGCCGCCGGCCGGGTCTTTCTTATAAAAGCGAATACTTCATTAATGAAACAAGGGCAAGCAATAAATGAATCAACGGGGGAGGATGATTACAGGCGTTCCTACGCGGACAATCTTATACAGCTCTGAAATATCCTTATTTTCAAGGGCAATACACCCGTCCGTCCAGTTTTTCTCGTTGCCGCCACCATGAATGCAGATATAGCCGCCCAGCCTGGTGTTCTGGGGCGGAGTCTTCCCGTTTTCCAGAGACCTAACGATTGCTTCGTACTCTTTCCGTGTAATAAGCCCTGATTTCAATCCTCTCTCAGCGTGCTTCAGGCTCGGGTAGCTGAGTTCCAGGGAAAGGAAATACTTGCTTCTGGGATTTTTCTTTGTAACGTAGAACTGGCCTTCGGGGGTATGCTTATCGCCCTTTTCCTTTTTGTCTCCATACGGAACCTGGCTCAATGCCACAGCATAAGCTTTCCACGGCTCTCCGTCTTTATACACGATGAGCATTCGTTCCCTTTTCTTGATAACAAGCTTGAGATCCGCAACGCGGGCAGCTTCTTCACAATGCTTTCTTTCACGGTACTTCGGGTAAAATCGGTCGAGGCAGGGAATAAATGATACTAAAACGGTCTTTCCGAAGGATACGGATACCCAGAAGGAAGCTTGAATCCCCAGGCACAAAATAATAATTCCTAATATTCTTGGTATGGTTTTTTTCTGAACTGATCTGTCCCTGGCCATCTCGTTACTTATATATTATAAACCCACCTGAAACGCAAGGTTTCACGTGGGCCTATCAGCTCAAATCGTTGACTGAATCTACTGTCCGGTACCCGAAGCGGTAAAGTATGGCTGAACTATTACCTTCGGGCTGATAAATATCAGGAGTTCCTGCTTGGTAACGCTGACAGTCCTGTTCTTAAACAAGTAGCCGAGAATCGGTATATTGCTCAGCCCAGGCGTCCTTTCCTGGTTTACTCGTTCGGTATTTTCCAGCACACCACCAATTACTATGGTATCTCCGCTATCTATCAGGAGTTCCGTTTCCACCTTTCTTGTCTGGATGCCCACCGCGGGGCCAAGCGGCGTCTGCCTTTCCTGCCCGGGCTGGTCTTTTTTGGCGGCGATTTCAAGCCTTACCTTTTGATCCGGGGTTATATGAGGTGTCACTTTGAGCTCCAACACCGCTTCCTTGAACTCCGTTGCCACTCCATCCTGACTCATCTGCAGGTAAGGAATTTCGTCACCCTGGGAAATTGTGGCTTCAACACCGTCCAGGGTTAAAACTCTTGGAGCGGATATAATTTTCACGTTACCCACGGATTCATTGGCAGAAAGCATGATGTCAAGAGTCCAGAAAGTAGTGTTAAGCAACTTGCCTATGCTCAAAGCGGCACTGCTTGTAGCCGCCACGGGCAGATTTATCGCCCACCTAAATGCCGGATTTCCGTCTTCGACATCGTACTGGGCTGACCAATCGATTCCCAAAGCCCGGGCAAAGGTGTCTGTTGCTTGCACAATTCGAGCCTCTATCAAGACCTGAGGAGTAGGCCTGTCAAGCTGAGCCAGAATCTCTCTTGCCCGCCTCACCCTGGCAGGATAATCACTGTAAATGATGATGTTTGTCCTGGGATCCACAGAAATGGTTCCCTTGTCACTCTTCACTTCTTCAATCTGTTTTGCTATATCCGAAGCCTTGGCGTAATTAACCTGCAGGTAGTTCTGAGTAATCTCACCAAGATCCTGCGCAGTCTCGAGTACCTTCTGCTTTGCCCTGATCTGTTTCTGGATTTCTTCCATTTCCTTGCGAAGTTTATCAAGCTTGGCAATGCGAATAATATTGCCTTCCTGCTCCCGTCCAAGGCCATTCATTTTCAGAATCACATCCAGGACCTGGTCCCATGGCACCTTTTCAACTTTCAGGGTGACCTTGCCCTTCACTCCAGGCTCGATTATCATATTTGTTCCGCTAATATCGGCAATCAGTCTCAACACGTTTACCAGGTTGGCATCCTGGAGATCGAGGGATATCGGTTCACCGGTGTATTCCTTTTTTATCCCCAAAACATCAGCACCAGGCTGTTCAATGGGTGCCAGGGAAGCTTCGGGAAGCAGCCCCGTGTCTCCTGGCATCGACGGCAGAGCTTCTGCTTGAGGTGCCGCCGCGGCAACCTGAGCCGGCACTTCGGCTTTCGCCTTAGCCTCCCCTGCCTTCTTCTCAATGTTACCCTGAACAAGAGTAGCAGGTTTCTTCAGCTCTATAGGCTTTTCGGGAGGAACATTGGACGGTGCAAATTTTATTTCCACTGTTCCGTCTCTGGTTTCAACCCAGTAAGGGACGTCTTCGCGAAGAGCAATTTTCACGAGCGTCCTGCTTGCGTTAGTAGGGTCTTTTTCAGGAATCACTTTATCGACGGCGGAAATAAATTGCGAAGTATCCAGATATCTCCTTAATTTCCTGGGCAAGTAGGTTTTATCCAGAGCAAAGTATATCTCCCTTGCACCCGGTTTTCTTACCTCTATGGGTGGAGTACCGGAGACCTCCATCCGGATATCCGATCTACCATCGGGCAACATCTGGAAGCCAATCCCTTTTATCTTCGATTTCCCGGCGGTCGCTTGCTTTCCAGTGACATTCTTTGATGGAGCCAGATCCATGTCCAGCCCGTTCTCCGTGCTGGCGATCGTGTAGTTCGCGGCTCTGGCAGTCTTAATGTGAAACTTAACCAGTCCTCCGGTTGAAGCATCCACCTCTATACTCTCAACAACGGGACTGTTAACAGGAATACTGGCAACTTTGTTATCGATCGAAAGCCTGGGGATTTCAAGGAGAAGGCCTGTTCCCTCCGGAACTACTCGATATGATGGTACCTGGCCATTGGTCAAAATCTTAATGGAAACGGAATTTTCCGATGAATTAACTTCCAGTTTCTTTATCTGCGTTGCCACTGCCGGAGTCTGCAAATCACGAGATCCCGTATCTCCGGCCAGCCCAGCCTCCTGAGATGGCTTTGGAGTATCACCTGTACTTGCTTTTCCGTAACTGGGCAATGATGAAACGGCTAGCAACAAGATAAAGATTGTTGACGCCCGGGAAAAACGCAAGACCTTGGGAAACAATCCAGATGAATTTCTTGGCCACTTCATTTTATATTTCTCCTTTTTCCCCTCGTTTGAGTGTAAGGGTTATTTCTTTCCTTATTTTCTTGTTTGTTGCTGGATCTATAACCGTTTGTTCAATTATTACCCTATCGGAAAGTATCTGTTTCACAACGCCACCTGGCCCAACAGGAGTTCCCGGCTTGATAATGTATCCCTTTCCCGCGGGATCCTGTATTAGAGCCCTGTTACCCAGGTGCCCCCAAACAATAGCTACAAGCCCTCTTTGTAATTCCACAAACGATAGCTTCTGTAAAGGAGTCAGCGGAAGCATTTTCCTCCCTTTTTTTCCTCTGGCCAGCATTTTCAGAAGAAAAGGCTTGAAAGGATCTATTCTACCCTTCGGATTGTAATAGAATGGTTCGTCCAGAGATATGCTCACCAGTTTCATGTACGTGGAGCCCTCTCCCCTGCTCTTGATTTCAGAGGTTTGTGATGGAAAAGGAGCCGATTTCAGGGTTTCCGGTTTTTTCTGGTTGTTACCGGCTTGAACTGGCGCAGCTGATCCTCCGGTAGCGGAAGCTACCACAAACGCCAGCGATAATGCTACTATCCCTAAAACTACCCGGATTTTAGAAGGTTTCGAATTCATCGTCTTTACTATCTCCTCTTCCTCTTCTTTTTCTTATTCTTTTTCGGGGGAGATTCAATATATCTGTAAGTAACGGCAGTACACTTTGTTTTTAACAGTACTTCGTCGTTTTGTTCTCCTGCTCTAACCATCGAAAGGTTTCTTGCCGAAACTATTCTCTCCAGATGGCTTAGCTTGTCCAGGAATATGGCTACCTGATGATAAGTACCTCTAACTTGAATATCGATAGGTATCTCGGCATAAAAGTTTTTCGGTTGCTCTTTCTTGGGTTTGAACAACAAAAACTCGAGCCTGGCTTCCGTTCCTGACCTGGATATGCTGTCCAGCAACGAAGGGATTTCCTTGCTTTTCGGCAGAAGATGCGCAACGACTATTAAACGCTTTTTTTCCCTTGCGAGCTCTTTTTTGAGTTTTTTAAGTTCCCTTGACTTTCTCTTCAATGTCGCGAGACGCTGTTGCATCTGCTTTATGTTTTTTTCCAGCGAAGTGATCTTTGTTTCATTTCCCTTATATACGGAATAGTAGAATCCTCCGCCTATCAAAAGTACCGTAAGTATCACGATCAATATTTTTTGAGGTGCCGGCAGATCAACAACTTTTTCTGATAATCCAGAAAATGTTTCCGAGATTTTCTTCATAATAATCCTCAAAAAAACCGGGTTCGAATTTCCTCAAAACGGCCGTTTTCCAACAGCTCATTTCGGGTTTACACTTTTATTTTTTCTTGCCTTTGACCTTGGTTCGACTATTTTTGGCATTGGCCTTCTTTGCAAGCATTTCCTTAATTTCCGAAGGGGTCCTGAAGTAGAACCGCAATTTGAATGACCTCAATTTTCTTCCAGCAATAACCTTCTGGGCAGATTCAATAAGATTTACCCTTCCGTAGCCCACATAGATGGATTTCTCAAGGTTTCTCATGAACTGGGATATGGCTTCGTTACTGAGGGCTATACCTTTTATCGTTATGGCCTTCCCTTTTTCCTGCAGGGCGTTAAACCATATTTTTTCTTTCGGCACGGTCTCCGTAAGCATCGCAAGGATACGTACCAGAGCGTCCCTGTTTTTCTGAAGCTGCTTGATAATTTCGATTCTTTTGAGAACCTGTTCTTTATTTCTTTTAAGTCTTTTAAGACGGGCATCCACTCCTTTGTATTTAGCCAGTTCAGTTCGAAGGGCCTTAGCTTTTGGTTGCAACTGTCTTATCTTACTTGACTGTCTGAACCAGAGAAAACCAACAACAACAATGCACAGGAGCACAACAAATACGTAGGCCAATAACTGCCTGGTTCCTGTTTCTCTTTTTGCTTGAGTTCTTACCGGTAATAAATTGATGCGAATCATTTTTCGTCAACCCTTCGGAGTCCTAACCCAATTGAAATTGCCATTTGGGGTGCAATGTAAGATAGATACTCTAAGTCAAACTTATCAGGATCTATTTCCAAATTGGCCAAAGGATTAAAATGTTCAAGTGATATTCCAGTATCTTTAGACAGCAGAAGATCAAAACCGGGCAGCCTGGCCGATCCTCCGCTGATTATAATCTTGACAATCTTGTCTTCGGGATAGGTGGCATAAAAGAAGTCAATCACTCTTTTGATCTCTATAGACCATGCTGAAGCCGCAGATACGAAAATATTTTCCAGCTCTTGCTTTTCTATTTCACCCACCGCTTCTCCCAGTTTAATTCTTTCGGCTTCCTCGTAGCTGACCCCGAACTTGTTCTGGATATCGTGAGTAATCTGGTATCCGCCCGCTGACGCATCCCTTGTGAAAAGCGGAGAGCCGTTTTTCACCACATTTATGTTCATTTTGGTGGCACCAATATCAATCAGCGCCACGCAACCTTCTTCGGGAGGATAATTCAGCTCGTAAGCGTTTTGAAGTGCGAAAAAATCAACATCAATTACCCTCGGTTCAAGGCCGGCTGATTTGAGCAGGTTGGAATATTCGTCAACAATATCTTTCTTGGCGGCAACCAGGAGAACTTCGCTATTCTTGGGACGTGACGGTGCCTCTCCAAGTGTCTGATACGATATATTAACTTCTTCCATGTTGTACGGAATATACTTGGTGGCCTCGGCGTAGATAAGGTCATCCAGTTCCCTCGCGGGCATGGTGGGGACTTCTATTTTCTTGATGATAACCGAGAATCCGGAAATGGAGGTGGCTACACCCTTTTCTTTGATTTTTAAGTTTTCCACCAGGGAACGTATTGTATCCGCTACAACATCGTGGTTTCGTATAACCCCTTCACTTATAGCGTCGGGCGGCAGAAGCGCCATACCGACATTCCTCAAGTTGTACCCGGTTCTCTCCTCGGTAAGTTCGGCAATTTTTATGGAATACGATCCAATATCCAGTCCAATTAACCCCTTTTTCTTGCCAAGTCCAAACATTTAATCACCATCTCTAAAGGTAAAGATTATGTTAGCTCCAAAAGGTGTTACCCGGTTGATACGTTCGCTATATCAAATTAGCCAATCGCAAAAACAAGGTTTGTGCGTCCGGTTGTTCCTGATAAAAGCCTGAAATACTTTTGAAGTCAGTATTCTTGACAGAGACCTTTGAGGATATTGGTAATTCAACCCCGAAAACCCCTTTCACCAAATTGTCAGCCCCAGCAAAATTGCCCGGCCAGAAATCTTGCCCCTAATTATGTAAGCCCCGATATCTTTAGTGTCATACATTACTTACACGTTTTACATAATAAAATGCCCAGTTTATCATGTCAAATAATTTTGTCCTTTTTGCCTTCCACTATGTCTATGCCACCCCGCGCGAACCGCTTGGTTTTTTCACTGAATAACATTAAATGCCTTGTATTCTTAGAGTTTTGCTTTTCGTTCCGAGACCGATTTCTCATACAGCTCGATGTACTTTTTTGCAGATTTTTCCCAGCTGAAGTCTTCCTCCATGCCTCTTAGCATCAGCTCTTTCCACTTGCCCCTGTCATCGTAAAGCTTTAACGCCCTGAATACGGCTCCAAGAAATGCTTCCGGATCATAAGGAGCAAATTTGAACCCGGTTCCTGTGTTTGTTTCCGGATCATAATCCTGTACCGTATCGTCCAGGCCTCCGGTTGCTCTGACCACTGGCACGGTACCATATCGCAAACTGTATATCTGGTTTAATCCACCGGGCTCATACCTCGACGGCATAAGAAATATGTCAGCACCGGCCTCTATCTTGTGAGCCAGCGCGTTGTCGTAAGCAATCCTTATCCCGACCTTGTCGGGATATTTCTTTGACAGATCCATAAAATACTTATGATACTTCTCCTCTCCCGTGCCGAGCAAAACAAAGCCAACATCTCTGGCAAGGATTTTATCCATTACCGGCGGATAGAGGTCAACGCCCTTCTGTTCAACCAGGCGGGATATTACCGCCAAAAGGGGCCTATCAAAAAGCTTCTGGGGTAACCCGTAGACGTCCAGAAGTTCTCTTTTGCATTTTTTCTTTCCGCTTAAATCCTTTTTGCTGTAGTTTGCAGCAATGAGAGGGTCTGTCTCCGGATCCCATATTTCGTAGTCAACTCCATTAAGTATACCCACCAGCTTGTGACTGTGAGCTCTCAAAACACCGTCCAGGCCGAACCCGAACTCGGGGGTTTGGATTTCCTTGCTATGCCTCTGACTTACCGTGTTCATGGCATCACTGTATATGATACCACCTTTCATGAAATTTATCCGTCCCCAGTATTCGAGGCCTTCCGGCACGAACAGTTCCCACGGCAGTCCGGTTAAGGAGTAGACATCTACGCCAAAGATACCCTGGTAAGCGATGTTGTGAATTGTAAATACCGCTGCAACACTATCAAAATAATGCTTATCAACACCAAAGCGCATCATTGCCGGTATAAGTGCGGTTTGCCAGTCATTGCAGTGGATCACGTCCGGACTTAAATCGACAGCCTGGCACCAGTTGATTACCGCTTTACACAAGTAAATGAAACGCTCAGCGTTGTCGAAATAGTCTCCTTTAGGCGTGCCGTAAAGATTGGTCCTGTCGTAAAATTCATCCCGTTGCACAAAATAGATGGGGATCTTGTGATCCAGCCATCCGTGCCTGATGTCAGCGGGCAAAAAGCGACTTCCCAGGGACACTGCAAGATCTTGAATACACACAGGAAACGCCTCGGTATAACGCCTCACCGAAGCATAGTACGGCATGATTACACTTACCTCGCATCCAAGTTTCTTCAACGCTACGGGAAGGGAACCCGAGACATCAGCGAGTCCTCCTGTCTTCGCAAAGGGATAAACCTCAGAAGTCACGAAAAGAACTTTCACCCCTAAATCAGTCCTCCTGTCGCAAGAACTCGAACTACCCTCTAGCCGCCCTACCGGCTAACCAACATCAACGGCTTTCTCTCTAATATACTAGGAACGAAACTTAAAATGCAAAATATTAAACAGTATCAAACGGGAACCACCAAAGGCCGGCTGGTTGAAATCGGCCCGTTTAGATCGATGAATACTACTATAATTTGATTTCACACGCAAATGTTATGATTGTTTTATTTACGCAGTGGCTTTCAACGGAAACCAAAATATCGTATACTTCAGCCCAGAGGATACCTAATGCGAGTACCCAGGTTAGTGTACGCCGACGAAAACGGACAAATCTATGACCATCCATTTCTTGAAATGGCAGGTAGCAGTGCGGGCAGGAATCGAGTACCCACAGAAAAAGAACTCATACCCATGCCCGAAGGAAGTGAACTCTTCCTCCTCCCGGGGCGATTTCCCCTGGGATTTAATCGGCAAAAAAATCGGTTTGAAGTTTTAGAAAGTAATCCTTATTCTCCAGGAAAACAGATCCAGGCCGTTGCTGCCTTCATGGCCCCCGCACATACACAAATTCTTACCGCTGCGTACAGCACTTCCCCCGGGGCTCCCGTTCTTCCCCTGTTTTCTTACACCGCGGTGGGATGGCTGGATGGCAGGTTCTGGGTCTGCGGAGTGCGGGTGGATAAAGATACCAGGCAGGATATCAGGTTTTTTGATCCGGAAAATATAAAACACGAGGTCAGAAAAAAATTGAAAGAATATCCGGACAATCGCCTGGTTAAACATCTTTCAAAATGTGCCCTGACATACGGGTGCCCCGCAGCGAACAACTACTTTCTGGAGCGCTGGGAGGCTCCTCTTCCTACCTCACCTTCCTGTAACGCTTCCTGCCTCGGTTGTATAAGTCTCCAGAAAGAAAGCGGGATCTGCGCAAGCCAGGAAAGAATATCCTTTGTGCCCACCCCGGAAGAGATAGAACAGGTGGCCGTGCCCCACCTGGAAAAAGCAAGCAGAGCTATCGTAAGCTTTGGCCAGGGATGTGAAGGAGAACCCTTGATGCAGGGAAGTACCCTCGGTAGCGCCATACGCAGGATACGAAAACGTACGAACAGGGGTACCATCAATCTGAACACCAACGGTAGCCTCCCACATGTGGTCTCGTCGCTGCTCGACAAGGGGCTTGACAGCATAAGGGTAAGCCTGAACAGCTGTCGTGAAAACTACTTTAACGCTTACTACAGACCCCGGGGCTACAGTTTGAACGAACTTAAAGAATCTCTTAAAACGGTTAAAAGCAAAGGGCGTTTCGCATCCATTAATTACCTATGGCTACCGGGCTTAAACGATGAACCGGATGAACTTGAACGAATGTTGAGTTTTATTGAAGAGACAGGCCTCGATTTGATTCAAATGAGAAACATAAATATAGACCCCGAGTGGTACCTCAAAACGATAGAATTCAGAAAGCAAGGAAAGCCATTGGGGTTGCGAAAGTTCATGGGGGAAATTTCCTCTCGCTTTCCCAATGTCAGGTTCGGTTACTTTAATCCACCCCTGTACCCGTAATAATCGAAATTTGCAGACCACTTTTATCCACCGATAAAAAATTCTACCTTTTTAATTTTGCCCGCGATGTGTATCTAGCGATATTTAACTTTTATTTCAAGGTGTTACCAAGGTTTATCCATGTAACAGTCATTACGTTATTTTGAGTAAATTTAGTTGACAAGGTCATTCTATAGGTGGTAGAAAGTCCATAGTGTGGTAAAAAGTGGCTAAAAGTGGTTAGAAGTGGCAAAGGGGTGGCAACTTGTTTAGAGGGCAATCACTTCACAGTCTCGACTCGAAAGGCAGACTACGTTTGCCCGTACGCTTCAGAGACGCCTTGAGAGACGACTTCAAAGATGACTCCCGGGTGGTTATAACTACCTGGGATAAATGTCTAATCGCTTACCCCGTGCCTATCTGGAAACAGATCGAGGAAAAGGTCATGGGGCTTCCCAGTATTGATCCCAGGGTAAGAGAATTCATGAGATACTTTATTTCGGGAGCCCAGGCCTGCACTTTTGATAAGCAGGGACGAATCCTGATTCCCCAGTACATGAGGCAATTTGCAAAGCTTGACAAGGAAGTGTTGCTGGCGGGGATGTTGAAGAGTTTTGAAATCTGGAACAAGGATCGCTGGGAGGAAGAGATGGAGCGCACCCGTCCTGCAATGTCGGATATTTCTGAAAAGATGGCTGAATTCGGAATTTAAGAAGCGATGGAATGGGTATCCGGGAAAAACATGAAAGTGTATTACTCGAAGAAGCGGTTGAACTTCTCGACTGTAAACCCGGCGGGACCTACGTGGACGGGACAATCGGCGGCGGTGGACACGCTGAAAAGATACTTGAGAGAATCTCACCGAACGGAATGCTTGTTGGAATTGATATCGATCCGCACGCCTTAAAAATAGCAGAGGAACGCCTTCGGAAATATACGGCAAAAGTCCGCCTTGTACACGGAAACTTCTCGGAACTTCAGAACATCATCGGGGGGATGGGACTCGAAGGGGTAGATGGAATTCTTCTGGATTTAGGGGTTTCGATGTTTCAACTGGGCGATGCTCTACGGGGATTTAGCTTCAATCTTGATGGACCTCTCGACATGAGGATGGATCCTGGTGCCACCGTCACTGCTGCAGACCTGGTAAACAAGCTTTCGGAGCGTGATTTGAAGGACATAATCAGGCACTACGGGGAGGAAAAGTGGGCAGGCAGGATTGCAAGAAAGGTAGTCGAAGAGAGGAAAAAGGCGCCTTTCAGAACCACCGGGCAGCTTGCCACTTTGGTGGAGAGGGTGGTTCCCGGGTCCGCCGACAGCAGAAGGATTCACCCGGCAACCAGAACGTTCCAGGCACTCAGAATAGCCGTTAACGAAGAACTGCAAGCCCTGGCGAGGTTTCTAGAATCAGCCATGGCCGTTTTAAATAAAGGAGGGCGTCTGGTGGTGATTTCGTTTCACTCTCTGGAAGATCGAATCGTAAAGCGTACTTTCAGCTATTGGGCTCGCTCGTGCAGATGCCCCAAGGATACCCCGGTATGTGAATGTGAAGGAAAGCCCCTGGTGAAATTGCTGACCAGGAAGCCGGTGAGACCCGGTGATGCTGAAGTGGCGAAGAATCCCAGGGCAAGAAGCGCAAAGATGAGAGCCGTAGAAAAGCTTTAAACTAAAAGATTCCGAAAATCGGGTGCATTGATGCCAAGCAGGAAAAAAATGAAAGACGAGGAAAAGTTGCCATCGACTCGATTTGTGTTGACCATGCTTTCGCTATTGATTGTCTGGTTGCTCGTCAGTTCCATGACTTACGTGTGGATTCAGATGGAGACAATACAGACGGGTTACAAGCTGGTGCAGGAGCACAAGAAGCAGGAGGCACTGCTGGAGGTGAAAAGGAAGCTCGAAGTTGAATGGAACTACCAGCACTCTCCTGCAAGATTGATGAAGCTGGCAAAGAAGTACGGTTTCAGGCCTCCCAGAAAGGGTGAACGAATAATTCTCGGGAATGCTGATTAGAAAGTTTCGGAGAGACAGGCACTGGCAATGATATCTTCCGGGGAAAATAAGAAAACGCAAACGAATACGCACAGGTGGGTAAGGCTGCGCATTATTCTTGTTGCGTTTTTCATAACGCTCGCCATGTCTATTGTGCCCTTCAGGGTAGCGTACCTCAAATACCGCTACAAAAACAGGCTCCTTCAAACCCTGCAGGGCAACACGGAAGGGACACTTAAGGTTGAACCAAGGCGGGGAAACATATACGACAGCAGCGGGAGAGAACTGGCTATTAGTGTCCGGAAGGAATCGTTGTACGCGGATACAAGGGAGATTGATAATCCAGACATCGTGGCCAGGAGCCTTGCAAGGATTCTCCATGCACCGAAGGGATTGTTAAAGAAAAAACTTAAGTCCGGGAAGTCGTTCGTGTGGGTAAAGCGCAACCTGAGTGCTCTTCAAAGGGAAAAAGTTGCGGCATTGAAAATCAGCGGTCTCCATTTTAAACACGAATACACAAGGGTATACCCGTACGGAGAAGTTGCCGGGCAGGTTCTGGGTTTTACGGGAGTCGACGGGCATGGACTCGAGGGTGCCGAGCTCTTTTACGATCCATATTTGCGAGGTGAAACAGATAACTTTAACGTGCTGTGGGACGCCCTGAGAAAGCCCATTGCCCGATCCGGTCTTCCCGGAACCAATCCTGACGGAAACTCGCTGTGGCTAACCATTGATGCAAAGATCCAGTTTTACGCTGAGAAGGAGCTTCGCAGGGCCATTGAGCGGTACCAGGCGGATAGCGGAGAAGTCATAGTAATGGATCCGAACACCGGGGCAATCCTTGCCATGGCTGTTTATCCTTTTTTCAATCCCAACGCCTTCAGGTACGCAACGCCTGATCGCTGGAGAAATCGTGCGATTACCGATAGTTTTGAACCAGGCTCCACGTTCAAAATTGTCTTGTTCGCCTCGGCTCTGGAAACAAAGCTCTTCAAAACCAGGGACATCGTGTACTGCGAAAACGGTAGCCTCAGGGTGAGCACTCACATTATTCACGACGTGCATCCACGCGGATGGTTAACCGTTGCCGACGTGCTTAAATATTCGAGCAATATCGGGGCGGTTAAGATAGGTGAGCGGCTCGGGAGGAAGCGTTTTTATTCATGGATAAAAAGGTTCGGATTCGGGGAAAAGACAGGTATTGATCTTCCGGGCGAAGCACGGGGAGTGGTTCGTGGCTACCGAAAATGGACGAAAGTCGATATGGCTGCCGCGTGTTTCGGACAGGGGATAGCCGTAACACCTCTTCAAATGACCCTTGCCATGGCCTATGTTGCGAACGGAGGCAAAAAAGTAGTGCCTCACGTAATGAAAAAGATAACTTCTCCCGAGGGCGAGGTAATTAAAAGGTTCCAGGGACGACCAAAGGCAAAAATTATGAAGCCTTCTACCAGCAGGTGCCTGAAGCGACTTCTGGTTAGAGTGGTCGAGGACGGAGGCACGGGAATCAGAGCCGCTATAGACGGGTATTCGGTGGCAGGCAAGACGGGTACTTCCCAGTCTTATGACGAAAAGACTTGTTCATACGACGCCAAAAAGGGCACCGCTTCCTTCGTGGGTTTTGCTCCCAGTGACGAACCAAAGTTCGTGGTGGGTGTCTTCATTCATAATCCCAGGAAGGCCTGTTACGGAGGAGTGGTTTCGGGGCCTGTTTTCAGGGAAGTATGCGAACGAGCTCTTCTTTACGCAGGGATACCTCCGAACACCAGGTTCGTCAAAGGCGAAATTAACATTAAGACAAGGGAAAAAGAGGAATTTACCAGGGTATCAAAGCTCGCGATAACAGGGGATGGCTTGAAAAACTGATACAGCAGGTGTGATGGTTTTTACGGCGCTACGATGAAAAAGATGAAACTTAAAAGACTGTTAAACGATGTCGATGTTCTAGAGATTCACGGGACTTCCCGCGTCGAGATATCGAATGTGGCGTACGACAGCAGGAAAGTTTCCGAGGGAACGCTCTTCGTAGCGATACCGGGTCTCAAGCATGATGGGCACGATTTTATTCCGGAAGTTTCAAAAAGAGGGGCCATTGCAGTGGTCGGCGAAAAAAGAAAGGAGAGCTTGCCGGATAACGTGCCCTCCAAACTGACATACGTTCGAGTCAGTCAAAGTCGTCGGGCCCTGGCCCGGATAGCTAACTCTTTTTACGATTATCCGTCGCGAAAACTGGTACTTGTTGGGATAACGGGTACCAACGGCAAGACAACAACCAGCTTTCTCCTGGAAAGCATCTTGAAGGCGTGGAACAAGACCACGGGGGTTATCGGAACCATTAATTACAGGTATGCAGGCATAGAGGAAAAGGCACCGGTGACCACCCCCGAGTCCCTGGACCTGCAGTGTATTCTGGACCGAATGGTATCCCGGGGAGTAACTCACGCGGTTATGGAAGTCTCCTCTCATGCCCTGGATCTTCAACGTGTGCACGGTTGTGATTTCGACGCGGCAATTTTTACGAATCTTTCGCAGGATCACCTGGATTATCATGATAACCTCGACAGCTACTTTGAGTGCAAACTGAAACTTTTCACCGAGCACCTTGCCGTTTCCCGCTCAAATAAACCCGTGGCAGTGGTAAACATTGATGACAGCTACGGTTGCAAGATTCCAGACAGCCATTCTTACAGGACGATTACATATTCGCTCAAAACAGGAGCAGACATATTCCCCGGGCACTGCGAGATAGGCACTGATGGCATTCGGGCTACCCTGGTAACTCCGATTGGAGAAATCGAGGTTCGCTCCCGACTGCTGGGGCGATTGAACCTCTACAATATAATGGCTGCAACAGGGGGTGCCGTGGGCCTGGGAGTGCCCGCGAGGGTAATTGAAGAGGGATTGGAAAAGGTCTCCAGTGTTTCGGGCAGGATGGAAAGCGTTCCCAACGATCTGGGAATTGGCGTAATTGTCGACTACGCTCACACCCCGGACGCCATGGAAAAAGCGCTTGAATGCTTAAAAGAAATCACGGCCGGGAAGCTCATAGTTGTGTTTGGTTGCGGAGGCGACCGGGACAGAACAAAGCGCCCTCTCATGGGAAAAGTGGCGGCAAATTATGGAGATATAGTGATCGTGACCAGTGACAATCCCAGAACCGAAGATCCGTTAGATATTATTGAAGACATAAGGGTAGGTCTCGACAGTGCCGGCTGTCGCTTCGTGGAGAACTCTGAGGAGGCAGCATCAAGTACTCGTTCTTACGTGGTCGAACCTGATCGCCGGCGAGCGATTAAAATGGCGCTGGAAATGGCCTGCCCGGGAGACGTCGTTTTTGTTGGCGGAAAAGGGCACGAAGATTACCAGATTATCGGAAATAGAAGAATTCATTTTGACGACAGGGAAGAAATAATCAAGGCCTTAAACTGCATGAAGTGTCGCACTCAAAGTGCTACGGAAATGTCTGCGGCGGGTAGCTTATGAAACTTGCGATTAGAGATATTGCAGAATGCACAAAAGGCATCCTTTTACAGGGAGATGAAACCGCCCGGGTAACCGGAATCAGTACGGATACGAGAACCATCAAGGTCGGTTCTCTTTTTGTCGCCCTGGAAGGGGAGCGATTCGACGGACACGATTTTATAAAGGATGCGGTGGACAGAGGGGCCGTTGCGATTCTGGGACTGGAATCGAAACTCCAGGAGCATAAAGGTAGAATCTCCGCAGTATTGATAGGCGTGGGAGATACTCTCCATGCTTTAGGAGAGATCGCACGGTTCTGGCGTTCAAGGCACCCGGTAAAAGTTGTTGCCCTAACAGGCAGCAACGGGAAAACCAGCACCAAGGAAATGATAGCGACACTTTTGAGCCGGAAATATTCAACCCTGAAAAACGTAATGAACCTTAACAACCTGATAGGAGTCCCGTTGACACTGTGCAATCTTGATGAAAGGCACGAAGTTGCCGTTGTGGAAATGGGAATGAACAGCCCCGGCGAGATTGCGAGACTCGCTGAAATCGCCCGGCCGGACTGTGGTCTCATCACCAATATTCAACCGGCGCATCTCGAAGGCCTGGGCGATCTCAAGGGTATTCAAAAAGCAAAAGGTGAATTATTTGACGGGGTAAAAGAAGACGGGATTCTGTTCGTAAACGCGGACGATCCCCTGGTGATGGAACTTGCC
>JALXAI010000266.1 GCA_026992215.1 Desulfobacterales bacterium
AATAACCGAACAAGATGCCAAGAAAGAAAAAGACCGTAGAAAGACAAATTACCGGGAGAAGGTATTTTCTTTCGTGGGTATAAAGCCCGGGAGCAACAAAGCGCCACAGGTGGTAAAGAATAACCGGAATGGCCAGAACCATTCCGCATATGAAAGCCAGCTTTATGTATGCCACGAATGCTTCGTGGGGGCCAGTAAAAATAAGCGTTTGAAGAATCCTGGCCTTGTTGCCCGAGTTGAGAGCCTGGCTTTTCAGAGCGGCGATAAGTGGGGACGTGAGGATTTCTATTACTTTTTCTTTAAAAAAATAAGAAATGAAACCGCCTATCGCGATAGCTACAAAGCAGTATATCAGCCTGCGTCTCAGTTCCTCCAGGTGAGCCGTAAAGGGCATTTTCGCTTCTTCAGTCATTTTTCCCTTCCGTCTTTGGCCTGTCCTTCCCCGTGATCCGCACTGTCACCCTCCCCGGCACGTTTTTGTGACTCAATCCTGGAATCTTCACTCTCCTCAGACGCTTTCACCGGCTGCTCGCCATCGTCCTCCACTTCGATTGCATCACCGGATTCTTCGCTGGCAGGAGTATAAAGTTCCCGTGGGATATCCACAATCGCGTCATGAACTTCTTTAACTTCCTTTTTCAGGTCTCCCAGCGTATCATCCAGGTCAAGGTTCTCCTTGATTTCATTCGCAGCCCTTTTAAACTCGGCGATTCCTTTACCGAGTGCTCTTGCCAGGTCAGGCAGCTTGCTTGGCCCCACAACTATCAGCGCTATCAGAAATATTAAAATAAGTTCCGGCATCCCAATGCTAAACATTACTTCACCCTGCAATCCGCCTTTCTCTTGCTATCGTATCCGGTTTATCTTTTCCTTTACTTCTTCGGAAGAAGATTTCCCTGACCCGTTCGCCTTATCGGTGCCATTAGCCGAAGAAACCTTTTTTGTCTCTGAAACCGGCGATTCATTCAACCATTTTTCCACAACATCGTGCTGATTCTCGTATTGGTTCTTTGCCTTTTTAAATTCCCTGATACTTTTTCCCAGGCCATGGCCTATTTCCGGTATCCTTTTCCCTCCATAAATAAGGATTACAATGATCAAAATAACCAGCAATTCCGACGGACCAAGACCAAAGACCAACTTTAACACCTCGCTAAAAACAAAAACTCAAAGCAGCGGAGCTGCAACTAGGCCGGCGTTTTCCTTTACCCGCTGCAAAACGGTAACGGAGGCCTGTCGCGAACCAAATTATTCCGGGAAAAGCGCCTCCCGGGTCTCCTTTCCTGAAATTTTTCGCGCGTTCCGTGTCTCCAAGATCGAGCCGACGATATGGGTAAAAAAATTAATACCCGCCGAAATGTTTCATGTTTTCAACTAAATATCAAACGAAGACGGTTTCTTTCCGTCCATCATTTCATACGTTATTTCGTTGCGTAGCTATGGAGCCCCGAAAGCCAGAAGTTCACACCGAAATACGTGAACAATACACAGGCGAAACCAATAATTCCAAACCACGCAATCTTTTTGCCCCGCCACCCTCGCACCGCCCTCGTATGTAACAATGCCGCGTAAACGAGCCACGTTATGAGAGACCACGTCTCCTTGGGGTCCCAGCTCCAGTAGTTGCCCCACGCCTTGTTCGCCCACACGGAACCGGTAATAATACCAACCGTGAGAAGCAGGAAGCCAAACATGATCGTCTGGTAATTCAGCTCGTCGAGGGTGTGAATATCGGGCAAAACTATTCCACGACCGGCGCCGTCAGGCTTCCTGCCGCGCTTGTTCTTGTTCCCAGCCGCTTCGCGCGATGGATTATTCCTCGCTTTGATCAAATACGCGATACTGATCCCGCATGATACCGCGAAAGCGGCATACCCGAGAAAGCACGTGATCACGTGCGCTATCAGCCAGTTGCTTTTAAGAGCCGGTACAAGAGGCTGAATTGCACTTTCCACGCTTTTCGAAAACGAAGCGTATGCCATGGCCAGGAAGGCACACGCGGCGGGAAAGACCCCGAGGGATCTCACCTTAGTTCGCCATTCCAGGATCAGGTAAATCAGTGCTATCGCCCACGCACCGAACACGAGCGACTCGTAAAGATTTGACAGAGGGGCGTGTCCGATCCCGAGTTTGTATGATTCAACCCACCTTAATATTATCCCCACACTCTGCCCAAGCCACCCAATCAGTAAAACAACAGAACCGATCCTGGCAAAAAACTCTTTTTTGAAGGTAATGCTGGCCAGGTACAAAACAGCTGCACCCATGTAGACAAAAGTAACTATACTGAGTATCAAAGAATTCAAAATCATTTCTTATTCCTCAAACTAACCGATCCGGTTCCGGGCGTACAACATCTTCTGCGGCACATTTCCGGCGCCACTTTCCAGCGAAAACGCCTCCGGGCAGCTCACCCCTGATTGAAGAGCTTGAAACCGTGCATAACTCTACCCGCATCCGGCATTGTTTTTTCGATTATGCCCCGAGTACTCATCATCTGTTCATACACCTTTGGTCCGGTGACCGGCTCATCCTCCGGCCATGATCTTTGTCCATCTCAACACTTGCCACCTATTGCAGGTTCCGCTCTCACAATTCCCCCGGGATCCGGCTGTCCCGGAATTTACCCGTCACCCTACCAAGCCCGTTGCTACCCCGCCTTCTTTAAACTTTCCCTGATGTCCCTTGTAAGCGTTTCAAACTCTTTTTTAAAAGCGCCCCGGTTCTTGCTGCAATTCCCCGCGATATGTACCACAGACCCCGGGTTTGCCGCCTCGATCCTAATCCATAAACGCCTGTGGCTCGTATAGAATGTCAGGGCAATCGCGATCAAAAGCAACGTGCACCCGAGCCACACCACCCAGACACCGGGGTCTTTTTTAACCTGTAAGCCCGTATAGTACCTTTTTTGAACGGAATCAACACTAACCTTGTACGGCCCCAGCAAGTTACCGTGAAAGTTTGGAAAATTTACCAGTATCCACGATCCGGTGGGGTCACTTCCCTTTTTGAAAATCATAACACCGAGAGCAGGTCCAAAACCGGAAAGATTCTCCTTAAAATCAACCAGTTCCAACCGGAACAGAGTTCCCGGTATTTTCACAACATCCCTGTAGGGAAGTTTTACCTTTAACCTTTTACCCGTTTTGGGATCAACAAGGGTTATGTCCGCTCCCTTAAGATTAGTGCCATAGTTCGCCTGGAAGAAAGAAATACCCTGATACCTCAACGGATCGTTCACCCTTACGTCTTTTCTTTCAACCACCCTGCCGTCCCGGATGATGCTCAGCTTTGAAACATAATCCTTTGGCTGGCCGGTTTTGTAAAAGCTGACCAGGAACCTGTCACAACGCACCTTAAAAGGCAGCTCTATCATTTTTCTTTTGCCAAAGGTGACAACCACGTTGGAATCAGCTCCCTCGTTGATGTTCATAAAACCGTTGAAACCGGTAAAGGAACCAATAAGTGCCCCCGCAAATACCAGAAGTATGCTGAAATGGACTACGTAGACGGCAAAACGACTGTACCTCCCCTTTTCTGCTATTAACCCTTTGAAAGTATCATCGCTATGAACGACATGCAGCCTCGGAAATCCCTTCTTGATGGTTTCGGTCACCCTTTCCAGTGTTGCATCCAGGGAAAGCTGGGATTTAATCGATTCGTGAATTCTCATCTTTTCAATGCGCTCCCTGGAAATCGTCGGATTTGTTATCCTCATCAGCTTCATGGTTTTCGGCAAGCGCTTGAACGTGCAAACGAGCAGGTTAACAACCAGAAAGCTCAACAGGAGTTGAAACCACCATGAATGGTACATGTCGGTCAGGCTGAAAAACCTGATCAACCTGTAGCCAAGGTCTCCAAAGTGCTGCTGGTACTGGAAAGGTTGCCAGTCCTGGGGGATGACGGTTCCGAAAATTGACGTGGCAGCAAGTACGAGAAGCAAAACCACGGTCAGCTTGATTGAAGCAAAAAAATTATATACCTTCTGCATTTTTTCCCCAACCGCTGATCCCGCAAGGGATCCCCTGCTTTTCGAACATGGATCAGCCTCGGTACAATTTTTGAGGATCGAATAGTAACATGATAATATGAGCCTTTCAACTCATAAACCTGCTGCATCTACGGATGAAAGTTGCATAAATGGACTGCTTATGAGAGCCCTGGAAGGAATCCGGCATATTATCAAGGAGTTAAAAGGGAAGATCGTAAATCGCCCGGTAATCGATCACGCGATGTCGCTTTCTTCCGGTTTGAAACGGCCCGCAAAAACGGGCCGTTAACACACCGAAAAGAAGCCCGCTCCATACGGCACTGTCCAAGTAATACGAGAATGAAAAGACCGGTACCGGAACACCATGGAATCGTCTCCATGTTATTCCGTTGTTTCGTGCGGCCTTCAGGCAGTCGCATTACAACCACCCGCTTCACGCATCGTTTACCGCGTCCAAGGTTTCCTGCTGAAGATAATCCTTTTGAGGCATCCCCAGGAGGCTGTCCAGGCAATAGCGTAAAACCCTTTCCGGGTTGTCCTGTCCCAGAAAACCAGGGGGAGCGAGGTAAAAGGGATTCTCCGACACTTTTGTGCCTATCGCCACCGTGGGGTGAGTAGCAATCACGTATAGCAGTAACACCGATGAGCATAGATCACGATTGTACTGGCACATGGTAAGTAACTTTCCGCGCCTGACAAGCTCGGTCACCCCTGTTTCATATTCAAAAAGCCGTTGTGACCCGGGTAAACCTCTCAGTGCCCAGTCCATTTCACTAGTCACCCTGAGTCCTGAATATCCCTCGTCAAGCGCCTGCTCCATTCTGAACCGCATGAAGGTCAGCGCTTTTATGGGATCAACGGTATTTTTCCTCAGGTATACCCTGTCGGCCTCAAGTATCCTCAACTGTCCGCTTTCAAGATACCGGTCAACATCAACCCCGTCATCCCTCAGATAATTCAGTATTACCCCTGATGCGTTGCCCGCGTTTATGTAAATAACTTTTTCGTTGCACACCAAACCATCTTTAAGAAAAAATGTTACGAACGATCGGTGTTCATCTGCGCTCTGATAAAGGAAAGAAAGGTGCTTACCGGGGGTAAGTCTCCTTATGCTTTCCGTTGAGTTGTTTCTGGGTGTCATGGCCTTCCTCCTGCTCGCCCCGTTTTTCCCCTCCCTGAATTTAGTTTAACTCCGATTTTGACATAATCAAATGAAAATGATGCATGACGCCGGGGTACAAGCGAGCCGCGGCAAATGATTTCAAGACACGCATACTCCGCTGCTTCTTGCGATATTCTCTCACTGTGTTATAACTTCCGGTGTCTGGATCGTAAGCTTTTCCCGGAACGGAATTAAACCGAGGGAGTTTCACCCGGGCATAATGGAAAATTGAAGTACACGAGTTCACGGGATAAACTTTTCTTGATTTTCGTGTAACGCCAGGCAAAGGAGAGGCGAAATGATTGTTTCAAAGAAATATCGCGCCATTCCGGGTTTGGCTGTGCTTGCATTTACGGTCTCTTTTCTCTTTTCGGCACAAAACAGTGCCGGGGACACCATTTCAGTGAAACCAAGCATCCGCGTAATTTCCCCCAATGGTGGAGAATTCTGGAGGGAAGGAGAAACTCATCAGATCAGGTGGAAGGCTGTCGGGGTCAAAAGAGTCTGCATTAGTGTCGGGATCGGAGGGAAGGATAAGGGATTGATTGTTGATGACGAATGCAGGATCGATGCGAAACTTGGATCCGTTTCATGGAAAATCCCGAAGGGCTTTGTTACAGGATTCGGTATATCGAGCGCAGACAATGCCAGGGTATTGATTTTTGATCCGGAAAATCCGGATGTGTCCGATTTCAGCGACGGCTATTTTACCATCGCTTCGGCAAAAAAAGGAGGTCATGGACAGGGGGAACCCAGGAAACCCTGCCCGATGGACGAATTTGCAGATTGCATACGATCCTATTTTGATAACATCGCAAAAAGGAACTACAAAGATGCATACAACCTGCTAAGTCCCTGCAAGGCTATCCTTTACAACACGGATGGTTCGGCGATTGCTTTCCAACCCAGGGGCAACTTTGAACCGTGGAAAAAGACGCAGGAAAAATCGGGGAGTGCCACC
>JALXAI010000267.1 GCA_026992215.1 Desulfobacterales bacterium
CGAAAAAAAGACGTATACTGCCAGTAGAAGAAATAGGCCTCGATATGGTTCTCCCCGAAGGAGGAGGCCACCAAGACCTGTCTCAAGAACCATGCCCGAGGAGATCCCGCTGATGGGCGAGAACTTCCCGGAGAAATTGAGAGGGACTTCCAGGAGTCGCAGCAGGGAAACCGCGGTTCATGAGACGGCAAAGTTTTACCCGGTTGTCGAAGGCTCCGAAGTCGTGGGACTGCGTATTCGCAGGGTCAACCCGAAAGGCCTTTACAGGAGGATCGGCCTAATAGACGGCGATATCATTCGAAGCGTTAACGGTCAACCCATCACTGATCCTTCTGACGTCGAAACGCTTAATGAAATACTCAAAAGCAGGGAACCCATAGAACTTGAAATAAAAAGACGCAATAGAATTATCAGGAAAACCATGCAAAACTATTAGATACCGTAACCGTTACTTTTCTCAGCAAGGAATCTGTAAATGCCAGTTAATAAGCTTGGTAAATGGCAACTTTTTTTGTTGACGCTGGGTGTACTGTTGTTTCTTGTCTTTAGTTTATCCTGTTACGCCGAAAACAAGGGGGGAAAGTCCGAAAAAAAGGGGCCCGCCACGTACCAGATCGATGGCGAGGATCAGGATATACGACAACTGGCAAGAATTATCAGCAACATAACGGGCAAAAACTTTATTCTTGATGACCGCGTCAAAGGCAGGGTAACGATTATTTCACCGAAGCCCGTGACTGCGGAGGAAGCTTACAGGGTATTCGAATCAATACTCGAAGTAAACGGGTATACCATTGTTCCTGCCGGGGAAATCAACAAAATAGTACCGTCCGGAGAGGCCAGGCACAAAAATGTCACGACATTGTTCAAACCCGAATACAAGGGGGAAGGGGAAGACAGGGTCGTTACCCAGATAGTACCCCTTCACTACGCGGACGCCAACGAGTTAAAGAAACTTCTCACTCCACTTGTATCCAGGCAGGGTCTCATAGCCAGCTACTCACCAGCCAACACGCTAATCCTGACAGATTACCAGTCCAACATTAACAGGCTTGTAAGAATTATAAAAGACATTGACGTGTCCATTCACGATGTAAGGTTTTCGGTGGTAAAATTAAAGTACGCGTCCGCGGAAAAGCTTGGAAGTAAGTTAATGGAATTGCTCCAGGCGAAACTGCAGGGAAGAAGAAAACTGGGAAAGTACCAGACCATGGCCAAGATAGTTCCCATAGACAGGATAAATGTCCTGGTGGTTGTGGGCACACCAAATGAAACGAGAAAGATAAAAGAATTGATAAAGCGCCTGGACGTTCCGACCCCCACGGGCAAGGGCAACGTTCACGTTTACTACCTGGAGCATGCGGATGCCGAGGAACTGGCCAAGGTTCTCACCGATATTTCCGGGGGAAGCACTTCCAAGACCAAGGGGGAAAAGCCAATACTGGTTTCGAGCGTCAAGATAGTTGCGGATAAGGCCACCAACAGCCTGGTTATAACTGCGGATCCATCTGATTATCAGACCCTGTTGCAGGTCATAAAAAAGCTGGACATTCCCAGGCACCAGGTATTTGTGGAGGCCCTGTTGATGGAAGTTTCCACAGATCTCGAGATTTCCCTGGGAGTGGAATGGCAAACCTTCAACAACCCGTCCGTATCCGGCAAGGAAGGCCTTTTGTTCGGAGGCAGCAACACGAACAATATAGGCAGAATGAC
>JALXAI010000268.1 GCA_026992215.1 Desulfobacterales bacterium
GATTTCCACATGGGCATCTCCAACGAGCTGTGCTCGGAAAAGTATAACGTGAGCCGGGAAGATCAGGACAGGTATGCCGAAGAAAGCTACAGGCGGGCTGTTCAGGCTGTTAAGGAAGGCAAGTTCAAGGATGAGATAATGCCCGTCAGGGTTCCTCAGCGAAAAGGGGACCCGAAGGTTTTTGACACCGACGAATGCCCCAGAGAAACTCCTTACGAGGTGCTGGCAAAGATGAGGCCGGCTTTTAAAGAAGGCGGAGTAACCACCGCGGGAAACGCATCCATAATCAGTGACGGCGCTGCGGCAGTGTGCATCATGGCAAGGGAAGTGGCAGAAAAGCTAGGATGCGACATACTGGCTACAATTGGTGCCCAGGCATCTTACGGGATAGACATGAAATACGTTCTGGTCGCCCCCATCTGGGCTATACCAAAATGCCTTAACAAAGAAGGAATATCCCTGGATGACGTCGATCTGTTTGAGATTAACGAGGCTTTCAGCGGCTCAACTGTAGCTATACTGAAAGAACTTAAGCTGGATCCGTCAAAGGTAAACGTAAACGGAGGCAGTGTTGCACTGGGGCATCCCATTGGTGCCAGCGGGGCAAGGGTTCTGGTAACTCTCCTTTACGAAATGAAGAGACAGGATAAAAAAGTCGGACTCGCGAGCTTGTGCCTGGGAGGCGGTGAAGCTGTTGCGATGGTTGTCAGGAGATAACCCAATGAATTGATCAAGGAGGTAGATATGGATATCAAAGTTTTCGGAGTTGTCGGTGCGGGTCAGATGGGAAATGGTATTGCGCAGGTAGCGGCGATGAGCGGTCTTCAGGTTATCATGAATGACATTAACGATGAATTCGTCCAGAGAGGGTTCAACAACATAAAGAAAATTCTTTCCAGGAGCGTGGATAAGGGGAAGATGTCCGAGGACGAAAAAAGCGCGATTCTTGGCAGGATCAAGCTCAGCACGGACATAAACGACATGAAGGACGTTGATTTTGTTGTTGAAGCCGCGACAGAAAACGAGGCGATTAAGTTCAGCATTTTCGAAAACCTCGACAAAATTTGCCCCGAACACGCGATCCTTGCGACCAACACATCTTCCATCCCCATTGGCAGAATAGCGAGCAAGACGGGGAGACCTGAAAAAGTAATCGGGATGCATTTCATGAACCCAGTGCCTGTGATGAAGCTCGTTGAAGTTATTCCAGGGCTTGCCACATCGGAAGAAACTCTCAAGGCTACCTGGGAGCTGGCTGAAAAGTTCGGAAAAACCCCTGCCAGGTCCGAGGATTACCCGGGCTTTATTGCCAACAGGGTATTGATGCCCATGATAAATGAAGCGATTTACTGTCTCTACCACGGTGTTGGTACCAGGGAAGACATTGACACTGTTATGAAACTCGGAATGAACCACCCCATGGGACCACTTGCCCTGGCAGATCTTATCGGACTTGATACGTGCCTTGCCATTATGGAAACCCTGTATAACGGCTTTTCGGATTCCAAGTACAGACCGTGCCCTCTTTTGAGAAAGTACGTGGAAGCAGGCTGGTTGGGAAGGAAAACGGGTAAAGGGTTTTACGAATACAAGTAAGCAGGGGAAGTGCTATGAACTTTGATCTTACAGAGGAACAAAAAATAATCCAGGAAACGGCTGCCCGGTTCGCAAAACAGGAACTGGAGCCGGTAGCGGCAGAACTGGACCAAAC